>JAYVYM010000115.1:0-14319 GCA_043784245.1 Frankiales bacterium | reverse complement strand
GTGAAGTTCAGCGGCTTGAGCACCGCCGGGTTGCTGATCGGTACCTCCCAGACGTTCTCGGCACCGTCGGGGTCGATGGTGGCCCCGGCGAGCAGGAAGGTCGCCTCCTGTAGCTGGCCCTGCCGCAGCGCGTCCGGGAAGTTCAGCCCGTCGATCAGGAAGCCGTGCGGGTTGATGCCCCGCTGCGGGGTGCGGTCGTTGCGGTAGAGCGAAGCCCGGCCGAACAGGCCGCCCGCATCGAGCAGCGTGTAGGCCGTCGGGTTCGGGACGGTCTGGTCGCCGAAGGCGACCTGGAACAGTGCGTCCGGCTTGCGCACGAGCGGGGCGAAGGTCTCCGGGCTGCCCGAGCGGTTGAGCCAGGTGGAGCCCGCGAGGTAGCTCTGGATCGCCAGCGCCCCGGGAACGGGCGAGAGCACCGGCGGCTGACCGCGCAGCGGTAGCGACTCATCGAAGAACGCCTTGTCCGCCGATGTGCTGTTGAGCAGGCCGGCGAACTGCAGAGCCTGGGTGGTCAGCAGTCGGAAGGACGGCGACAGCCGGACGATCTCGCTGACCGGGCCGCCGGCCACGTTGAGCACCGACCGGTACACCTTCGGGTCGGCGCCGGTGAGCATCGTGCCGTAGATGCCGCCGAAGCTCTGGCCGAAGTAGCTGACAGCCGTGGGCCGCAGCGCGCTGGAGGACAGGGGCACGCCGAGCCCGACGGCCCGGATCAGCGTCATGTTGTCCACCGCGGTCTGCCGGAGCGAGTCACGGCTGCCGACAGCTGCGGCCGGGCCGGCCGGGGACGTCGCGCTGCCCTCGAAGTCGGTGATGCTCCCGTTGCCGTCCTGATCGACACCGCGGGCGTACGCGGGGACCGTGGTGACCGTGCCGTTGTGGTTGATGGTCCACGTGCTGCGTGGCCCGAAGCCGTGGCCGACGACGTCGGTGGCGATCGTCGCGATGCCCGCGGCGCTGTTGGTGGACGCCGCGATCAGGACGTCGGCGTCAGAGCGGGTGAAGCCGTGGCCGAACACGCTCGTCGGCCAGCCGCCGGCCGGCGGGGTGCCCGGGGGCACCACGAGCACGAAGGGCAGTCGCTGTGACCCGACGGCGGCGGGACCGCCGCGGCCGGTCGGGAGCTGCGCGATCGTGCCGTCCGCGCGCAGCCAGCTCGGGGCGAGGTAGGAGCCGAACACCACGGTGCCCTGTACGCCCGACGGGACGGCGACCGGCGAGATACCGCCCTTGCTGCCCAGGTCGGCGTTGTATTCGAAGGCGGAGCCGGCGACCGGGACCGATGCCTCGATCCGCAGGCCGCGCGCGGCGGCCGGGATACCGGCGGCGGTGTAGGCGCTGCCGTCGTCGAGCTGTTTGCGCAGGTCGATCAGGCCATCGGTGGCGGACTCGGTCGTGAACCGGGTCTGCATCACCCCGAGGCCGCGGCCGCGCTCGCCGTCGTCGTCCCGACCGACCTTGAGCCGGTAGGTCGTGCCGGGCCGCAGCTGGTGGTTCGGGTGGGCATAGACGGTGTGCGTCGCGGAGTCGTAGACCACGCGCTCCAGCGTGAGGGCGGCGGCGTCGTCAGCCGAGTCCGACACCGGACGCACGGTGGTCGCGGCGATGACGGCAGCCACGCTGACCGGCCCGGAGAACCGCAACGCGATGCGCGGGTCGAGGTCGAAGCCGTCGAGCTGGTTGAGTCCGGCGGCCAGACCACAGACCGTCACCGTCGTGCATCCGGTCGTCGGGATCGAGATCCGCCGGCCGGTGAGCTGAGCCGCGTCGGGGACGGTCAGCGCGTCGCTCGGGAACAGCGACTCGACCGTTGCTCCGGTGGCAGTGGCAGCCGGCGCGGCGAGGCCGCCGGCGGCGAGCGCCGCTGCGGTCAGCACTGCCGCCAGGGTGACCGGCGCGATTCGGCGGCGGGCCGCCGGCGCCGGGCCTGCTGTGCTGGTGCCCGCACGGGTCGTACGCGCAGAGGTGCGTCGTTGCAAGGTGGGCCTCCGGAGGTGGGTGGACCCTGTTGATACCGCCTGCCGTGACGCACGTCACCCACATGACGGTTCGCCGGACCGGCGTGACGGCCTCAGGAAGCTGCCGGGTCCAACGCCGGGACCGACCGCGACACGGTCTCCACCAGGGTCCGGGCGACGTCCTGTGCGGTGAGCCCGATCTCGTTCATGACCTGCGCGATGGAGCCCTGCTGCAGGAAGCGGGGCGGGATACCGACGTCGCGGGTGGGGACGTCGATGCCCGCGTCGCGCAGTGCCTGGGAGACCCTGGCGCCGACGCCGCCGACCCGGCCGTTGTCCTCGACGGTGACCACCAGGTCGTAGGAGGCCGCCAGCGCGACGAGCTCGGCGGGCACCGGACTCACCCAGCGCGGGTCGACGACGGTCACCCCGATGCCCTGCGCGCTGCAACGGTCTGCGACGTCGAGCCCGAGCCGGGCGGTGGTGCCCACGGCGACCAGCAGCACCGCGTCGCCCGGCACCCGCCGCAGGACATCGACGGTGCCGCGGCGTTCGATCGCGGGGACGTCCTCGCCGACCGCTGCTTTGGGGAAGCGCACCACCGTCGGACCGTCGCCTACCGCCACCGCCTCCCGCAGCTCCTCGCGCAGGGTGGCCCCGTCCCGCGGCGCGGCGATCCGGATGCCGGGGACGACCTGCAGGATCGAGAGGTCCCACATGCCGTTGTGGCTGGGGCCGTCCTCACCGGTGACACCGGCCCGGTCGAGCACGAAGGTCACCGGGAGCCGGTGCAGGGCGACGTCCATGAGGGCCTGGTCGAACGCCCGGTTGAGGAACGTGGCGTAGAGGCACACGACGGGGTGCAGGCCGCCGATCGCCAAGCCCGCCGCCGAGGTCACGGCGTGCTGCTCGGCGATACCGACGTCGAAGGTGCGGTCGGGGAACCGCTGGGCGAAACCGTGCAGGCCCACCGGTTGCAGCATCGCCGCCGTGATCGCCACCAGGTCCGGGCGCTCCGCGCCCAGCCGGGTGATCTCCTCGGCGAAGACGCTGGTGAAGCCGGGCTCCTTCGTGCCGGTCGGCTTGCCGGTCACCGGGTCGATGATCCCGACGCTGTGCAGCCGGTCCGCCTCGTCGTCGACGGCCGGCTGGTAGCCGTAGCCCTTGACGGTCACGGCATGCACGATGACCGGACCGCCGTAGGCCTTGGCGCGGCGCAGCGCAGCCTCCATCGCGGCCGTGTCGTGCCCGTCGATCGGTCCGACGTACTTAAGGCCCAGGTCCTCGAAGAGCACCTGCGGCTGCAGGAAGTCCTTGATCCCGCGCTTGAGCCCGTGCAGGGCCTCGTAGACCGGTGGCCCGACGATCGGCGTGCGCTCCAGCGTCGTGCGTACGGCGTCGAGCGCTCGCTCGTACCCCTGCGTCATCCGCAGGCTGGCCAGGTGCTCGGCCAGCCCGCCGACGGTGCGGTCGTAGGACCGGCCGTTGTCGTTGACGACGATCACGATCGGCAGGTCGTCGGCGGCGATGTTGTTCAGGGCTTCCCAGCACATCCCGCCGGTCAGCGCCCCGTCTCCGACGACCGCCACGACGTGCCGGTCCTCCCCGCGGATCCGGTACGCCTTGGCGAGCCCGTCCGCGTAAGACAGTGCGGTGGAGGCGTGGCTGTTCTCGATGACGTCGTGCGGCGACTCCGCCGGGCTCGGGTAGCCCGACAGCCCGCCGCGCTGGCGCAGCGTGGAGAAAGCGCCCTGCCGACCGGTGAGCATCTTGTGGACGTACGCCTGGTGACCGGTGTCCCACACGATCTTGTCGCGGGGCGAGTCGAAGACCCGGTGCAGCGCCACGGTGATCTCGACGACCCCGAGGCTGGGGCCCAGGTGGCCGCCGGTGCGAGACACGGCGTCGATGAGGAAGTCGCGGATCTCTGCGGCGAGCAACGGCAGCTGCGCAGCATCGAGCCGCTTGAGGTCGCCGGGACCCGCAATGGTGGCAAGCAGGCTCACGTCATCTCCTCCGACATCGCGTCAAGACTACTTCGCAGCCCGCAACCGCACCGGATGGGATGCGCTCGTCACAACCGCGGCACGTGCCGCTCGCCGCGCAGTGCCGCCTGGACCAGAGCGACCTGGCGGCCGACCGTCACCAGCCGGCGGCCTTCCCGGTCGTACGCCGCCACGGCGGCCTCGACGACCTCGGGGTCGACGATGTCGCGCAGGTCGCGGCGCACCGTACGCAGCCCCGCCCGGGCCGCCTCGACGGCGGACTCGACGTGCCCCGCCGCGAAGCGGGCGAGGACCACCGGGTGCCGGCGCAGCACCTCGTGGCCGCGGTAGTCCGGCGGGCACAGGTCGAACAGCCAGCCGACGGCGCCGCGTTCCCAGTCCGGCGCATGTGGGGGCAGCACCTGGTCCGGCCAGCCCGGCGGCGACAGGCGATCCCGCACGCATCCCCCGTCCCCGGTGCCGACAGCTGATCCTGCCCTGACGGTGCGACGATCGCGCACCACCCGACCCGACCTGCAGGAGAGCCGTGTCTCACCGCCTCGTCCTGGTTGTGAACCCCGCCGCGGGTGGCGGGCGCGCCCGGCGGCTGCTGCCGGCAGTACAGGCCCGGCTCCGCCGCGACGGCCATGACATGCAGACCGCGCTGACGACGTCGCTCGCGCACTGCGACGACCTGGTGCGGGCGGCGGTCGCCGACGGGCGGGTCGTCGCGGCGATGGGCGGCGATGGCCTGATCGGGCGGGCCGCGGCCGGTGTTGCCGCAGCCGGCGGGCTGCTGGCTGTCATACCCGGCGGTCGCGGAAACGACTTCGCCCGGGCCGTCGGCATCAGCCGGGACCCGGTGGCGGCGTGTGCGCTGCTGCTGACCGGCGCCGAGCACCAGGTCGACCTCGGGAACGTCGACGGCACGGCGTTCCTGGGGATCGCCTCCGTCGGCTTCGACAGCGCGGTGCAGGAGCGCGTCCTGGTCGGTCCGGGTCGGCTTGCGCCGGGCCGTCTCTCGTTCGGCCGGGGCGTCTACCTCTGGGCCAGCCTGCTCGCGGTCGCCACGTGGCAGCCGGCTCGCTTCACCGGCACGGTCGATGGCGCGGCGCTCGCGCTGACCGGCTGGTCGGTCGCGGTCGCCAACTCCGGGATGTACGGCGGGGGCATGCGACTGGCCCCGGACGCCTCGCTGACAGACGGGCTGCTCGACGTCGTCACCACCTCTGCGACCTCACGGAGGCGGTTCCTGCGGGGTCTGCCAAGGGTCTTCCGGGGCACGCACGTGCTGTTGCCGAATGTGCACGTCCAGCACGCGCGCCGGATCGAGCTGACCGCCGACCGGCCGTTCCGGGTCTTCGCCGACGGCGAGCCGGTCGGTTCGCTGCCCTGCACCGTGACGGTGCGCCCCGGCGCGCTGCGGGTGCTGCTGCCCAACCAGCGGGCTCGGTGCACGCTCGAGCGGGCCTGAGCCGGTCAGACCACTCCCCCCGGGCAACCTCAGCGGCGCCGGGCCACCAGGTCGTACGAGGTGCGGCCGGCATCCGCACCCAAACGCTCGAAACGGGTCACCGGCCGGGCCAGCCGGTCGGTGGAGACCAGCCGCAAGCCCTGCGCGTCGGTCAGGTCTGCGCCGACCTGCGAGGCGTACGGCGCCCAGTCCGTCGCGACGTGCAGCAGCCCGCCGGGCCGCAGCCGGTCGGCCACCAGGGCCAGGAAGTCCGGGGTGACGAGCCGGCGCTTGGCGTGCCGCGCCTTGGGCCACGGGTCGGGGAACCAGATCCGTACCTCATCGAGAGCCCCGGCCTGGAGCATCTCGCCGAGCAGGACCCGGGCGTCACCGTCGGCGACCCGCAGGTTGGACAGCTCGGCAGCCTCGACCAGCCTGAGCAGGTTGCCGTGCCCGGGGGTGTGCACGTCGACCGCCAGCAGACCGCGGCCCGGGTCGGCCGCCGCCGCCGTGGCCGTGGCCTCCCCCATCCCGCTGCCGACCTCGAGGATCACCGGGACTCCCGGCCCGAACAACGCCGCAAGCTCCAGCGGCCGGCCGTCGACGTCGACCCCCCAGCGGCCCCACAGCCGGTCGATCGCGGCCGCTTGAGCCGGGGTCACGCGGCCGCGTCGCAGCCGGAAGGACTGCAGCGCGGCATGAGGGACGACCCGCTGCGGCACCGGCTGACGCGGCACGCCGCTCAGCCGCTGGCCGGCGGTTCGAAGACCGCCACCAGCTCGACGTGCTCGGTCATCGGGTAGAGGTCAAATGCCCGCATTATTGGCATCGTCCAGCCGGCGTCGAGCAGCACCTTCGCGTCGCGGGCGAACGACGCCGGCTCGCAGGACACGTACGCGATCCGGCGCGGTCGCAGCGCGGCGAGCGCCGCCGTGACGGCGGGCCCCGCACCGGCACGCGGCGGGTCCAGCACGATCAGGTCGGGCGGTGGCTGGCCGGCGGGCCCGGGGCTGGCCAGGCGGTGCAGCAGGCCGGGCTCGACCTCGGCGGTACGGATCCGCACCTGTGGGAGGTCGGCGGTGTTGCGGGCGGCGTCGGCGCACGCCCGGCCGTCGGCCTCCACGGCCAGCACCGACCCGGTCTCGCCGACCGCCTCGGCGAGCAGCGCGGCGAACAGCCCGACCCCGGCGTACAGGTCGACGACGGCCTCTCCGGGCTGCGGCTCCAGCGCGCCGATGACCGCCTGCGCAAGCGCGGTGGCCGCCCCTACGTGCACCTGCCAGAAACCGCCGGCGGCGACCTCGAAGTGCCGGCCGAGCACGGCGTGCCGCAGTCCGTGGGGGACGGCCTGCGGGCGGCCGTCGACGACCACGCCCGCATCGACCGCCGGCACCCGAGGTCTCCCGCGGCCGCCGCGCAGCACGTCGACGACCCGCTGCGATCCGTCGGCAGTGCTCGCGACCTCGACCGAGGCCGCGGCGTACCAGCGCAGCCGCTCGGCCCCGACGTGCTGCACGCCGGGGGCGGCGATCAGGCACCGCTCCACCGGCTGCAGGTCGTGCGAGCGGTGCCGGCGCAGCCCTGGGCGCCCGTCGGGCGACACCGCGAACGTCACGCGGGTACGCCAGCCGAGCCCGTCGGGCGCCCCGGGGACCTGCTCGACCACGACCGCACGCTCGACCTTGGCGATGCGGCGCAGCTGCTCGGCGACCAGCCCCGCTTTGAGCTCGCGCTGACGCCCGAGGGCGACATGCTGCCAGTCGCAGCCGCCGCACCGCCCCGGTCCGGCGTACGGGCACGGCGGCTCGACGCGGTCCACCGAGGCGCTGAGCACCTGCACGGCGTCGGCGCGCAGGAACGAGGTGGTCGCCGAGGTCACCCTGGCCAGGACGTGCTCGCCGGGCAGCGTGTGCCGGACGAACACCACCCGGCCGTCAGGTGCCCGCGCGACGCACGCCCCGCCGGCGGCCGCGGCGCCGGTCACCAGCTCGAGCTGGTCCCCGACCACCAGCTCGGCCGTCACGACCCGCCGGCGTCGCGCGCCGCGGCCGCATTGCGGCGAGCGTCGGCCGGGCTGAGGTCGGTGGTCACATCCCACCGTCGGTCCGAGGACTGCAGCGGGTAGGGGACGCTGGTCACGGGCACGCCGGGGAGCGTACGGGTCCGGGCGAGCCGTGCGTGTGACCTGCGCGTGTAGCGTGCGCGCGGGCCCGGGGCCCGCGCAAACACCGGGGGGCAGCACGTGCATGTCATTGTGATGGGTTGCGGACGGGTCGGCTCGGTACTGGCCAAGGTCCTCGAGCGCTACGACCACTCCGTCGCCGTCATCGACCGGGACGCGGCGGCGTTCCGGCGGCTGCATCCGGAGTTTGCCGGCCAGCGGATCACCGGGATCGGCTTCGACCGCGACACCCTGATCGAGGCCGGCATCGAGCGTGCGAACGCGTTCGCCGCCGTGAGCAGCGGAGACAACAGCAACATCATCTCCGCCCGGGTGGCCCGCGAGACCTTCGGCATCGAGAACGTCGTCGCCCGCATCTACGACGCCCGGCGCGCGGAGGTCTACCAGAAGCTCGGCATCCCGTCGGTGGCGACAGTGCGCTGGACCGCCGACCAGGTGATCCGCCGGATGCTCCCCGAAGGCCTGCTGTCGGAGTGGCGCGACCCGAGCGGCCACGTGCTGCTGGCGGAGGTGGCGTACGCCCCGGAGTGGGTGGGCCACCGGCTCAGCGCACTGGAGGCCGCGGCGGGTGTCCGGGTGGCGCTGATCACCCGGCTCGGTGAGGGGCGCCTACCGCAAGCGCAGACCGTCGTGCAGGAAGGCGATCTGGTACATGTCGTCATGACCGACGGGCAGCGCGATCAGGTCGTCCGCACATTCGCTACCGCACCCCGGGAGAGCCCTTGAGGGTCGCCATCGCCGGCGCCGGCAACGTCGGCCGCTCGATCGCCCTCGAGCTGCTGGGCAACGGCCACCACGTGCTGCTGATCGAGCGCGAGTCGCGGGCCATCAAGGTCTCCACCGTGCCGGGGGCCGAGTGGCTGCACGCCGACGCCTGCGAGCTCGACATCCTGGTGCAGGCGGCGCTGCAGGACTGCGACGTCGTGGTCGCGGCGACCGGTGACGACAAGGTCAACCTGGTCGTCTCGCTGCTGGCGAAAACCGAGTTCGGCGTGGACCGGGTCGTGGCGAGGGTCAACCACCCGAAGAACGAGTGGCTGTTCAACGAGTCCTGGGGCGTCGACGTCTCGGTCTCCTCGCCGCGGCTGCTGGCCGCCGTCGTCGAGGAGGCGGTGTCGGTCGGCGACCTCGTCCGGCTGCTGACGTTCCGCCAGGGTCAGGCCAACCTGGTCGAGCTCACCCTGGAGGCGGACGCCGCCATCGTCGGCAAGACCGTAGGCAGCATCAGCTGGCCGCAGGACGCCGCGCTGGTCGCGGTCCTGCGCGACGGTCGCGTCATCGTGCCGACGCCGGACGCGACCCTCGAGGGCGGCGACGAGTTGCTGCTCGTGGCGACCGTCGAGGTCGAGGACGAGCTCGACGCGCTGCTCGGCGGTCATCGCGTGCATCCCGGCACACCCCCGCGCGAGTAGGGGCCGCCGCTCAGGCCGGCTCCGGCTCCGGCTCGGCCAAGGCAGGCGCCGTCCAGCCGGAGCGCTTGACCAGCAGCACGGTCAACAGGGCCGCACCGCCGATCAGCGGCCACTTCACCGCGTTGACGACGACCAGGAGCAGGCCGTCACGGTCGCCGGGCAGCGAGTAGACCCAGTAGGCGACGCCGGCGCGCACGAAGAAGGTCACCGCCCACACGGCCGTGGCGGTCTGGCAGGCGCGGCGCAGCCCGGGGTGGTCCCGCCAGCCGGCGTACTTCCCGTCGTAGGCCGCCAGCGCCAGACCCACGGCCGGGCGGCGCACCGCCAGCGAGACGACGAACCCCAGACCGGTCAGCGCCGTGGTGAGGATGCCGGGCAGAAAGAAGCCTTTGCCCGTACCGGTGGCGCGGGCCACGACGACCGCCAGGACCAGCCCGAAGAAGCCGCTGCCGACCTGCTGCAGCGGCTCACCACGTCGCAGTCGGACCGCGAGCAGGACGGCCCCGGTCGCGAGCGCGACGGCGATCGCCGTGCCGAGCGACCCGGTGGCGATACGGACCAGAACGAACACCGTCGCTGGCAGCGCGCTGTCCAGCAGCCCGCGTCCGCCACCCAGTGCCTCGCTGAAGGCCGTCGGCGACAGGTCGTCGGACGTGCGCGGCCCGTCAGGCACCGACCGGCCGCAACTCGTAGGCCGGGTTGTACAGCGTCGGGCGGCCGTCCTGACGGGTCAGTCGGCCGCGGGCGACCAGCGCCCGGCCGGGCTCGATCCCCCGGATCCGCCGACGACCCAGGAAGACCAGCGTGACGGCGCCACTGCCGTCGTACAGCTCGGCCTCAAGGGTCGGCGTCCCGGCCAGCGGACGCAGTACGACGGTCCGCAACGTGCCGGCCACGCACACCTCGCCACCCAGGCTGCATCGTGCGACGGCGGTCGCGCCCGCCTGGGCGACCTCGACCTGCAGGTCCTCGGCCTGGAGGTCGTCCTCATCAGCGGTCAGCCGGTGCAGCGCACGGCGGAGACGACCGGGCTTGTCGGTGCTGGTGCTCACGCACTCACGATAGGCCTAGCTGACCGCCCGGTCAGCGCGTCTCGGTGATCTCCGGACCGCGCTCCGCGAGCGCGAGCGGGTCGCCGGCGTCCTCGTCTTCGGCTGCGACGTCGGCCAGGGCCTGGGTCGCGTCCAGGGGCAGCCGCAGCGGCAGCGCGTCGCGCACCGCCATCGGGTCGCTGCCGCGTACGACGACCACATTGCGCACGGCCGCCTCGAGCCCGGCGGCCGCTGCGGCGTCGGTCGCCGCGGTCCCGGTGTAGAGAGCGCGCAGGAACCACCGTGGCCCGTCGACTCCGGCAAAGCGGGCCGGCGCCATCACGACGCCCTGGCCGTCCGGCGCCGGGGTCGGAACGTTGGCGCGCAGCTCCGGCCCGTGCGGTCCGTCGACGCGCTCCGCCTCGCCACCGGTCGAGCGCAGCGACTCGGCGATCTCGTCGAGGACCTCGGACCAGATGCCCTCGCTCCGGGGGGCCGCGAACGCATTGACCTGCACAGCGCCCTCGCCTTGGACGAGGGTCGCCGCGACGACCGCACCCTCCGGGCTGACGTCGACGCGCACCTCGGTATCGGCCGGCACCGGGACGAGCAACCCGCCCAGGTCGATCCGGGCCACCTCGTCCTGCGGCGCGTCGGCCGCGTCCCACGGCCCCTGCGGGCGCGGCGGCGGCACCGGCTGCGACTCCTGCGCCTCGATCTCGGCGAGCAGCAGGCCATCCTCGTAGGTCCGGTCATGCTCGTCGAGGTCGTCGACGAACTCCTCGTCAGCGTCGACGTGGGTGCCGTCCACCTGGGCACCGCCCGGCCCGGCCGTCTCGTCCTTCGCGCGCTTACGCCTGCCGAACATGCCTAGGCTCCTACTTCTGCCGCCGCCGGTGCCGACCGCACCGCTTGGCCCTGTCGCGCCCGGTCTTCGCAGGCGTACCCGCCTGTGGAGCCGTGCCCGCCCTGTCCGCGTACCGACGGCGGGAGCTCGTCGCTCTCCCGCCAGGCGACGTGCTCGACCCGCTGGACAACCAGTTGTGCGACGCGGTCAAGCCGTCGCAGCCGGATGGGCTCGCGCGGGTCGTGGTTGATCAGCACCACCTTGATCTCGCCGCGGTAGCCGGCGTCGATCGTGCCCGGCGCGTTGACCAGGCCGACGCCGTACTGGGCGGCCAGACCGCTGCGCGGGTGCACGAACGCGGCGTACCCGGTGGGTAGCGCGATCGCGATGCCGGTCGGCAGCAGCGCCCGCTCCCCCGGCGCCAGGGTGACGTCAACGGTGGTCACCAGGTCACAGCCCGCGTCGCCTTCCCGTGCGTACGCCGGGAGCGGCACGTCGGGGTCGAGCCGGCGCAGCACAATCTCCAGCACGCCGTCCCCCTGATCATCCGCATGCACGTCTGGGACGCTACCTGTGGCCGACCCCGCCGTACCCTTGCCCGGGCCGTCCCCTCTGCACCAGGAGCACCTGTGAGTAAGTCCGTGCTCGTCACCGGTGCCAACAGCGGCATCGGCCTGGTCACCGCGCTCGAGCTGGCCGGCGCCGGCTGGGAGGTGCACGGATCGGTACGCAGCCCGGCCAAGGCCGAGGTGGTCCAGCAGGCGGCAGCCGAGCGCGGCGTCACGGTGCACACCGTCCAGCTCGACGTCGACGACGCCGACAGCTGCGCGGCCGGCGTACGCGAGGTCGAGGAGCGCACGGGCGGGCTGCACGCGCTGGTCAACAACGCGGGCTACGCGCAGTCCGGCGCCGTCGAGGACGTCCTGGACGTGCTGGTACGTCGGCAGCTCGAGACCAACCTGGTCGCGCCCATCCGCCTTGCCAGGCTGGTCCTGCCTGGCATGCGGGCCCGCCGGGAGGGCCGCATCATCAACGTCAGCTCGATCGCCGGCCGGCTCTCCACCCCCCTGATGGGCTGGTACTGCGCGAGCAAGCACGCCCTCGAGGCGGTCACCGATGCGCTGCGTATCGAAGTCGAGGCCGACGGCGTGCGCGTCGTACTCATCGAGCCCGGCATGTTCGGCACCGACGTCTGGTCGGCCGCCAAGGAGGGCGGCTTCCCGGCGGCGACCAACGCCAGGTACGCCGCGGCCTACGCGCGCGCCGAGTCGCTCGCCGCCCGCTCCGACCGGCTGCCGGACCCGGTGTGGGTCGCCCGCACCATCCGGATCGCCCTGTCCAACCCCGTACCGCTCGCGCGGTACCTGGTCGGTGCGGATGCCGTGGGCGGCGTGCTCGCCGACTCGCTCGCGCCAACCGTGCTCACCGACTACGTGAAGTCGATCGCCTCGGGGCTGCGCCGAACCCCGATCAAGGTGCCCTTCCTGCCGCGCTGACCCGCTTCCGGCTCGCCGGACGGCTCACTCCCTGGTCAGTGCGTCGCCCTTGTGGACGGCCTCGCCGCCATGTGACTTCCAGGTGACTTCGTCGCCCTTGGTGAACTCGCTCATCCCGACCTCCCGCTGACGGGGTGTGCACCAGGGGTAGCCAGGGGCGCGGGCGTGCACCTGTGGGGAGGGGGCACAATCGCCGGCATGTCTGCAGCGGGGAAAGTCGTCTACAAGGCTCTCGGCGTCGGCAGTGGGATCGTTGCGGCCAAGCTCGCCCGCTCCGTGCTCGACAAGGGCTGGGCGAAGACCAGGGGCGGTGAGCCGCCGCGCAACCCGGCTGTTCCCGGGACGACCTGGAGCGAGGCCCTGCTCTGGGCCGTCGCCAGCGGGGTCATCGTGGCGGTCGCCCGGATGCTGGCCACCAAAGGCGTCGCCTCGTCGTGGACCAGGGCCACCGGCCACCTGCCGCCGGGCGTCGAGGAGGTCGGCAACTGACGTCTGTCGGCGGCCGCCGATAGGCTCCGCACCCCGGGCCGACGGCGACCCACCCGACGCAGGAGCGCGCGTGGACCCCGACCTGGACTCCGAGGACATCGCCTACGCCGGAGTGCTCGGGCAGCGCGATCTCCTGCGAGCCGGACGGCTGACCTCGGTGCAGCTGGTCGAGCTGTGCCTGGCTCGCATCGCCCGGCTGGACAGCCACCTACGCGCCTTTCGTACCGTGCTCACCGACACCGCACGGGGCGAGGCGGCGGCCGCCGATGCGGCCCGCGCCACCGGTCAGGACCTGCCGCTGCTCGGGATCCCGGTCGCCGTCAAGGACAGCGTTGCCATCGCCGGGACCGCGGCCATGCAGGGCACCGGCTCACCGGAGCCGGCCGCGACCCACGACGCCGAGCTGGTACGCCGGCTGCGCGCCGCGGGGGCGGTCGTCATCGGCACCACGAACCTGCCCGAGTTGGCGCTGTGGCCCTTCACCGAGTCGGCGACCTGGGGGATCACCCGCAACCCGTGGAGCCCCGGGCACACCTCCGGCGGGTCCTCCGGCGGATCCGCGACCGCGGTGGCCGCCGGCATGGTGGCTGCCGCGACAGCATCCGACGGCGGCGGCTCGATCCGCATCCCGGCGGCGTGCACCCACCTGGTCGGGCTCAAGCCGGAGCGCGGGCGGGTCCCGCTCGGGCCCGACGCGTCGCCTGTCGACCACTGGTACGGGATGTCGGTGGCGGGTGTGCTGACCAGAGACGTGGCCGACCAGGCGTACGTCCTGGCGGTGCTCGCCGGCATGGCGCTGGAGGTCCGCGAGCCGGGCACCCTGACGGTGGCCTGGAGCACCAGGGGCGCGGTGCCGACGCGGGTGGCGCCCGCCGTGCGCGGTGCGCTGCAAGGCATCCTGACCGTGCTGTGGGGGCTGGGGCACCGGGTGGTCGAGGCCGACCCTGACCTCTCCGGCGTCCAGGCCAGCTTTCTTGCCCGGTACGGCGCCGGTGCGGCGCAGGACCTCGCGCGGCTTGCCGACCCCTCGCGGACCGAGCCGCGGACCCGTGCGGTCGGCAGCGTCGGGCGCCGGATCTCCCCCTGGATGCTGGCCCGCGCCCAGGCGGCCGGCGACCGGGCCGCCGCACGCCTGACCGTGCTCCCCGGTGGCGCCGACGTCCTGGTCACGCCGGTCCTGCCCAGCCCACCGGAGCGGGTCGGAGCGCACACCGGACTTCGGACGTTGGCGACCGCCGGGCGGCGGGCGGCGTTCACCGTTGCATGGAACGTCACCGGCCAGCCCGCGATCAGCGTCCCGGCCGGGCTCACCGCCGACGGGCTGCCGCTCGCTGTCCAGCTCGTCGGGCGGCCCGGACAGGAGCAGCTCCTGCTGGGGCTCGCGGCCCAGATCGAGCGCCTCACCGGCTTCCCGTCGCGACGCCCGCGAATGGTCTGAGCGGGCGCGTCCCCCGCAGCCAGCCGCT
>JAYVYM010000114.1:0-2868 GCA_043784245.1 Frankiales bacterium | reverse complement strand
CTGGTCAGCAGCGTCGCGATGACCTTGAGCCCGGCCTTGCGCAGCGACGAGCCGGTCTCGGTCAGGTCGACGATCGCGTCGACGATGTCCGGGATCTTGGCCTCGGTGGCGCCGTGACTGGTGAACACCTTGGCCTTGACGCCGTGCTCCTCGAGGTAGCGGCGGGTCGTCTCCGGCATCTCGGTGGAGATCCTTACCCCGTCGGGCAGGTCGGCGGCGCAGGCCCATGGCGACTCCCGGGGCACTGCGAGGACGACGCTGACGACGGCCTCACCGGCCCGGCCGCCACCGATCTCACCCAGGCTGACGACGTCGGCGCCGGTCTCGGTGATCCAGTCGCGGCCGCTGATCCCGAGGTCGAAGATCCCCTGCTCGACGTAGGTCGGGATCTCCTGCGGGCGCAGGAAGCGCACCCTGTCGATGCGCGGGTCGTCGATCCGGGCGTGATAGTCGCGGTCGGAGCCGCGCACGACGGTGAGGTCGGCGGAGCCGAACAGGTCCAGGACCTGCTTCTCGAGGCTGCCCTTTGGCAGGACGACGGCGAGCACGGGTGTCCTTCGGTCGGTGGGGTGGTCGGCGGTACTAGCCGCCGGTGCGCAGGGCGCGCAGCGTGCGGGCGGTGTCCAGGGCGGCGAGGACCGCCTGGCGGCCCTTGTCCTCGGCCGAGTCCGGCAGACCGGCGCGGTCCAGGGCCTGCTGCTCGGTGTCGCAGGTCAGCACACCGTTGCCCACGGGGGTACGGCAGTCCAGCGACACCCGGGTGAGCCCCGCGGTGACAGCGTCGCAGACGTAGGAGAAGTGCGGAGTGCCGCCGCGCAGCACCAGGCCGAGCGCGACGACGGCGTCGTGGTGGCCGGCCAGCGCCTGCGCGACGACCGGCAGCTCCACGGCCCCACTGACGCGTACGACGATGGGCTCGTCGATGCCGCACTCCTTCGCGGTACGCAGCGCGCTGGCCAGCAGCGCATCGGTGACCAGCTCGTGCCAGCGCGTCGCGACGATGGCCAGGCTCAGCCCCTTGCCGTCGACCAGCGGCAGAGCCGGCGCGCCCGTACCGCTCACAGCCACACCAGGGCTCGCTGCGCAGGCAACCGGCGCGCCCGCTCCTTCGTCGCGGGGCACCGCCCGCGTGCTCCGCTCACAGGTTCTCGGGGGGCAGGCTGTCGGCCGCGGCCTCGGTCTGCTCGTCCTCGAAGGCGGCCAGGCCTGGCAGGTCGTGGCCCATCCGGTCGCGCTTGGTCTTGAGGTAGCGCAGGTTCTCCGGCGTCGCGAGCGTCGGCAGCGGTACCCGCCCGATGATCTCCAGGCCGAAACCCTCGAGGCCGTCGCGCTTTTTCGGGTTGTTGGTGAGCAGCCGCATGCTGCGGACCCCCAGGTCGCCGAGGATCTGCGCGCCGGTGCCGTAGTCGCGGGCGTCGGCAGGCAGCCCGAGCTCGAGGTTGGCGTCGACGGTGTCGGAGCCGGTGTCCTGCAGCTGGTAGGCCTGCAGCTTGTGCATCAGGCCGATGCCCCGGCCCTCGTGCCCGCGGACGTACAGCACCACCCCGCGGCCGGCCTCGGCGACAGCCGCCAGGGCAGCGGACAGCTGCGGGCCGCAGTCGCAGCGCCGGGAGCGGAACACGTCGCCGGTCAGGCACTCCGAGTGCACCCGCACCAGGACGTCCTCGCCGTCCCCGATCTCACCCCGGACCAGGGCGATGTGCTCGATGCCGTCCAGCAGCGAGTCGTAGCCGACGGCCCGGAACTCGCCGTGCTCGGTGGGGATCCGAGCCTCGGCGACGCGCTGCACCTGGCTCTCGGTGCGCCGCCGGTACGCGACCAGGTCGGCGATCGAGACGATGACGAGGCCGTGCTCAGCGGCGAACGCCGTGCACTCCTCCAGCCGCGCCATGTCGCCCTCGTCCTTCTGGGACACCAGCTCGCACAGCACGCCCGCGGGTCGGAGGCCGGCCAGCCGGGCCAGGTCGACGGCCGCCTCGGTGTGGCCCGTCCGGCGTAGCACCCCGCCCTCGCGGGCCCGCAGCGGCACGACATGACCGGGCCGGGTGAACTCGGTCGGCGCGGAGTCCGCGGCGGCGAGCAGCCGGATCGTGCGGGCCCGGTCGGTGGCGGAGATGCCGGTGCTGACGCCCTCGCGGGCGTCCACGGTCACGGTGTACGCCGTACCGCGCTTGTCCTGGTTGGTGTGGAACATCGGCGGCAGGTCCAGCCGGTCGCAGTCGAGCTCGGTGAGCGGCACGCAGATGTAGCCAGAGGTGTAGCGGACCATGAAGGCCACCAGCTCCGGGGTCGCGAGCTCGGCGGCGAAGATCAGGTCGCCCTCGTTCTCTCGGTCCTCGTCGTCCACGACGACCACCGCCCGGCCGGCCTTGATCTCGTTGATCGCGTCGTCGATGCTGGACAACCCCCGCTGGGTCACGAGCTCTCCTCCGTACGCGTGGTCCTGCCCGGGGCGACGCCCGCCAGCAGGAGCTTCTCGACATGCTTGGCGAGCACGTCGACCTCGAGGTTGACCGGGTCGCCGACGCCTTTGGGGCCCATCGTCGTCAGGGCCAGCGTCGTCGGGATGAGGCTGACCTCGAACCAGCCGGCCTGGACCGCGGCCACCGTCAGCGAGATGCCGTCGACGGTGATCGAGCCCTTCTCCACGACGTAGCGGTCGAGCTCGGCCGGCAGGCTGACCCGCACGACGGTCCAGTGCTCGTCGGGGCGCTTGTCGAGCACGGTGCCGGTGCCGTCGACGTGGCCGAGGACGACGTGGCCGCCGAGCCGGTCCTGCAGCCGTACGGCGCGCTCGAGGTTCACGGCGCTGCCGACGCCGAGCGCGCCGAGTGAGGAGCGCTGCAGCGTCTCGCGCATGACGTCGGC
>JAYVYM010000113.1:0-9060 GCA_043784245.1 Frankiales bacterium | reverse complement strand
GCGGTACGCCGCGTCGGTGACCCCCGCCATCGGCGCGAGCACGACCGGCGGGTCCACGACGAGCGGCCCGATCCGCAGCGGCGCCACGGTCACAGTCGTCACGTGTCCACCCACAGCTCGTGCAGCGCGATGTCGAGCTCGTCGAGCAACCGGCGCAGCAGCGGCAGCGACAGCCCGATGACGGTCCCCGGGTCGCCGTCGATCCCGTCGACGTACGGGGCGCAGCGGCCGTCCAGGGTGAAGCCGCCGGCCACCTGCAACGGCTCCCCGGTGGCGACGTACGCCCTCAGCTCGGCGTCGGTGGGCGTGCCGAAGCGCACCCGGGTGGCCGCCACGTCGCTCACCTCGCGGCCGGTCGCCGTGTCGATGACGCAGTGCCCCGTCAGCAGCGTGCCGGTGCGCCCGCGCATCCGCTGCCAGCGCTCCAGCGCCACCTGCGCGCTGCCAGGCTTGCCGAGCGCCTCGCCGTCGAGCTCGAGCAGCGAGTCGCAGCCGACGACGAGCGCCTCCGCGGGCGGGCTGACGGCGCGGGCCTTGCGTACCGCCAGCTCGTGCACCAGCGCGCGCGGGCTGCCGGCGGCGATGTCCTCGTCGACCCCGCTGACGATCACCAAGGGGTCCAGGCCGGCGGCGCGCAGCAGGGCGAGCCGGGCCGGGGAGGCCGAGGCGAGCACGAGCGGGCGGACGGGCATGGAGAGCAAGGATAGTCGTGAGACGGCAAGCGGTCTGGCACGATGGGCGGGCCGGCACCCCGCTGCGGCCGCTCACCCCCGCGGCCCGCAGCGACGGCCCGGATCGCCTTGCCGCCGTCGGAGACCCCGGATGCGGCGCCGAGCGTAGGACAGGAGTGCTCGCATGACCCTTGGAGACAGCACGACGGCGGAGCTCGTCCAGCTGCTGACGCCCGAGGGCGACCGCGTGCACCACTGCGACTACGACGTGGACCTGAGCGACGAGCAGTACCGCGAGCTCTACCGCGACCTGGTGCTGGTGCGGCGCATCGACGTCGAGGCCACCGCGCTGCAGCGCCAGGGCGAGCTCGGCATCTGGGCCGCTCTGCTGGGCCAGGAGGCCGCGCAGGTCGGGAGTGGCCGGGCGTTGCGGCCGCAGGACTTCGCCTTCCCGACCTACCGCGAGCACGGCGTCGCGTGGTGCAGGGGCGTGGATCCGCTCAAGCTGCTCGGGTTGTTCCGCGGCGCCAGCAACGGCGGCTGGGATCCGCAGGAAAAGCGCTTCAACCTGTACACGATCGTGATCGGCAGCCAGACGCTGCACGCCACGGGCTACGCGATGGGCATCCAGAAGGACGGCGCGGTCGGCGGCCCCGCAGAGGGTGACGGTGCCGGCGAGGCCACCATCGCCTACTTCGGTGACGGCGCGAGCAGCCAGGGCGACGTCAACGAGGCGTTCGTGTGGGCCAGCGTGTACGGCGCACCGATCGTCTTCTTCTGTCAGAACAACCAGTGGGGCATCAGCACCCCGACGGCCACCCAGACCCGGATCCCGCTCTACCAGCGGGCCCGCGGCTTCGGTTTTCCGGGTGTCCGCGTCGACGGCAACGACGTGCTGGCGTCGTACGCCGTGACGCGCAAGGCGATGGACGACGCCCGCAGCGGCCAGGGTCCGACGCTGATCGAGGCGTTCACCTACCGGATGGGCGCGCACACCACCAGCGACGACCCGACCCGCTACCGGCTGTCCAGCGAGCTCGAGGCGTGGAAGCTGAAGGACCCGCTGGAGCGGATGAAGTCCTTCCTGTACCGCCAGCAGCTCGTTGACAGCGACTTCTTCGGCCAGCTCGAGGCCGATGCGGACGCGCTCGCGGCCCGCATCCGCAAGGGCTGTCTGGAGATGGCCGACCCCGATCCGCTGGCGATGTTCGACAACGTGTACGTCGAGCAGACCCCGCTGCTCACCGAGCAGCGGGCGCAGTTCGCCGACTACCTCGCGGGCTTCGCGTCATGACGGTCCTCACCCTCGCGAAGGCCCTCAACACGGCCCTGCGTACAGCGATGGAGAACGACCCGAAGGTCCTGCTGATGGGCGAGGACATCGGCAAGCTCGGCGGCGTCTTCCGGGTCACCGACGGGCTGCAGAAGGACTTCGGCGAGGACCGGGTCTTCGACACCCCGCTCGCCGAGTCCGGCATCGTCGGCACCGCGATCGGGCTGGCTATCCGCGGCTACCGACCGGTCTGCGAGATCCAGTTCGACGGCTTCATCTACCCGGCGTACGACCAGATCGTCAGCCAGCTCGCCAAGATCCATGCCCGGAGCAAGGGGCAGGTGCGGATGCCGGTGACGATCCGGGTGCCGTTCGGTGGCGGGATCGGTGCGGTGGAGCACCACAGCGAGAGCCCGGAGGCGTACTTCGCACACACCGCCGGGCTCAAGGTCGTGACCTGCAGCAACCCGGCCGACGGTCACGCGATGCTGCAGCAGGCCATCGCCAGCGACGACCCGATCCTGTTCTTCGAGCCCAAGCGACGGTACTGGGAGAAGGGCGAGGTCGACCTGACCGCCGAGCCCGGTCCGCTGTGGCAGGCCCGCGTCGTGCGGCCCGGTACCGACGCGACGCTCGTGGCGTACGGCCCGATGGTGCGCACCTGCCTGGACGCGGCGACAGCCGCCGCCGAACAGGGCCGCGACCTGGAGGTCCTCGACCTGCGCTCGCTCTCGCCACTGGACCTGCCGACCGTGCTGGCGTCGGTGCGGCGTACGAAGCGGCTCGTCGTGGTCCACGAGGCGCCCTCCTTCGTCGGGCTCGGTGCCGAGATCGCTGCCCGGGTCAGCGAGGAGCTGTACTACGAGATGGAGGCGCCCGTGCTGCGGGTCACTGGCTTCGACACGCCCTACCCGCCGTCCCGGTCGGAGGAGGAGTACCTCCCCGACCTGGACCGCGTCCTGCACGCCGTCGACCGCAGTCTGGCTTTCTGATGTCGGCCGTTTCCGTGAGCGGGCGCCTGCAGCAGTTCCGGCTCCCCGACCTCGGCGAGGGACTCACCGAGGGTGAGATCTTGCAGTGGTTGGTCGCCCCGGGCGACACGATCACGCTGAACCAGCTGATCGTCGAGGTGGAGACCGCCAAGGCCGCCGTCGAGGTGCCCTCGCCGTACGCCGGGGTCGTGCACGAGCTGCACTTCGCCGCGGGCGACGTCGTCGATGTCGGGGCCCCCATCATCACCGTCGACACGGACCCCTCAGCCGGCCCGCTCGATGCCCCCGCGCCGCCCGCGCCGCCCGCCGCAGCCGCCGGAGCGGCCGCCAACCCGGTGGAGTCCGCCGCCCCGCAGGCCGCGTCGGCGGTCGGCTCGCGCGCGGAGGTGCCGGCCGGCGCCGTCCCGGCAGAGTCGACGGGTGCGCTGATCGGCGAGACGGGCGCCAACGGCCGGACGGCCACCCTGGTGGGCTACGGACCGAGGTCGGGCGCTGCGGTGCGCCGGGCCCGGGTGGACGCACCTCGGCCACCCGCCCCCGCGGTCGCGCCCCCACCCCCGCCGGCAACAGCCGCCCGGGTCTCGGCGGCAGCCGTCGGGCGCTCCGCGCAGCAGTCGGCGGGGGCCGTCACGGTGCTGGCCAAGCCCCCGGTGCGCAAGCTCGCGAAGGACCTCGGTGTCGATGTCGCGGCGTTGTCGGGCACCGGCCCGCACGGCAGCGTCACCAGGGCCGACGTCGAGACCGCCGCCGTCCAGGCCCGGGCGATGCCGGCCGACATCGTCGAGCCGGTCACGCCTTTCGACCCGGCGACCCGCGAGCGGCGGGTGCCGGTCAAGGGCGTCCGCAAGGCGATCGCGGCGGCCATGGTCGGGTCCGCGTTCACAGCGCCGCACGTCACCGAGTTCGTCACGCTGGACATCACGCCGACGATGGAGCTGGTCGGCCGGTTGAGGGCGCTGCCGGAGTTCGCCGCCGTCAAGGTCACGCCCCTGCTGCTGGTGGCCAAGGCGCTGTTGCTCGCGGTCCGACGCAACCCTCTGGTCAACAGCACCTGGGACGACGTAGCGCAGGAGATCGTCGTCAAGGACTACGTCAACCTGGGGATCGCCGCGGCCACCCCGCGCGGACTACTGGTGCCCAACATCAAGGACGCCGACGCGATGACGCTGGTCCAGCTCGCCGGGGCGCTCGCGCAGCTCGTGGAGACCGCGCGGGAAGGCCGCACCTCGCCGGGCGACATGGCGCGCGGCACGATCACGATCACCAACGTGGGCGTGTTCGGCGTCGACAGCGGGACCCCGATCCTCAACCCGGGCGAGAGCGCGATCCTGTGCTTCGGCGCTGTCCGGCCGATGCCCTGGGTCGTGGACGGCGAGGTGGTGGTTCGACAGGTGACTCAGCTCGCGATGTCGTTCGACCACCGCAACGTCGATGGTCAGCTGGGATCGCAGTTCCTGTCCGACATCGCGCGGGTGCTGGCCGACCCGGCGACGGCGCTCGCCTGGTCCTGAGGCCGGTGGCGCGAAGGCGTCCTGCAGCTCGTCGACGTCGAGCTCCACGGTCACCCGCAGAGATGATCGGCGTCACCCTGCAGACGGGACTTCGTGCACCTGCTCGGGCGTTGTACGGGATGCCGACCACGACACCAGGAGAGAGTCAAGATGAGCATCGCCGTCCTTCGGGACAAGTTCTCCACGCGCCACCGCCTCAACAAGCAGCAGCGTGACCTGTACCGCGCGATATCGCACGCCCCGACCCTTGCCTCACGCCAAGAGCTGCTCGGGCTGACGAGCGCGTACAACAACCGCTGAGCCGCACCGGGCCGGCCACCTCTACCGAGGGGCCGGCCTTATGCTGCGGCCCCTAGTAGACGTCGCGGTCGCGGGTGCTCCGGTCGCGTATGACCGTCTCCTCTGTGACACCGGTACTGCGGTTGCGCGGCCCGAAGACGGCGAGGAACAGCACCAGCCCGAGCAGGCCGGCGGCCATCAAGATGATGCCGATAACCTGGATGTCCAGGCCGCTGACCGTGGCCTTGACCGCGAAGGTCAGGATCGCGCCGAGCGCGAGCAGGAAAATGCTGACGCCGATGCCCATGAGCTGTGCCTCCCGTGTGCGCGGCACAGCGCCACGCTCCGACCCACTGTCTACCCGTCGCCCTGCCGTCACGCGGGGCGCAACGCGTAGCAATCTTGCTCGATCGGCGGGGCCACACCTCAGAACGCCGCTTCGTCGAGCTCCATCAGCATCAGGTCGGTGGCTTCGGCAATGGCCCGTTCGGCGGACAGCTTGGGGAAGACGTTGGCGGCGAACCACTTTGCAGCAGCGATCTTCCCGCGGTAGAAGGACTGGTCGCGGTCGTTTGCCGCTGGGAGCTTCCCGATCGCCACGACAGCTTGGCGCAGCAGCAGCCAGCCGACAACCAGGTCACCCAGCGCCATCAGCAGCCGCGTGGTGTTGAGGCCAACCTTGTCGATGTGACGGGCGTCCTCGGCGGCGGCCATCAGCTCCGTCACGCAGTGCCCGACGATGCCCTGGACGTCGTCCAGGGCACGGCCGAGCAGCTCGCGCTCGGCGGCCAGCGTGCCGTTGCCGCTGTCGCCCTTGCTGAACTCCTGGACCTGCGCAGCGAGGAGGGCAAGCGCCCGCCCCTGGTCCCGCACGATCTTGCGGAAGAACAGGTCCATGCCCTGGATCGTGGTCGTCCCCTCGTACAGGGTGTCGATCTTCGCGTCCCGGATGTACTGCTCGATCGGGTGGTCCTGGGTGAACCCCGAGCCGCCGAACACCTGCAGCGACGTGGCCAGCAGCTCGTACGCCTTCTCCGACCCATAGCCCTTCACGAGTGGCAGTAGCAGGTCGTTGAGCCGCACCGCGTCCTCGTCGACCTCGCCTCGCGCCGCGCTCAGCTCGACGCGGTCCTGCTGGCTGGCGGTGAACAGGACCAGCGCCCGCATGCCCTCGGCCCAGGCCTTCTGGCGCATCAGCATGAGCCGGACGTCAGCGTGGTGGCTGATCGTCACGCGGGGGGCGGTCCGGTCGGTCATCCTGGACAGCTCGGGGCCCTGCACGCGGACCTTGGCGTACGCCAGGGCGTTCAGGTAGCCGGTCGACAGCGTCGAGATCGCCTTGGCACCCACGAACATCCGGGCGTTCTCGATAACTTGGAACATCTGCGCGATGCCGTCGTGAACGCCGCCGACGAGCGTGCCCACGGCGGGCTCGTGCTCACCGAAGGTCACCTCGCAGGTCGTCGACACCTTCAGCCCCATCTTCTTCTCGAGGTGGGTGACGTGCACACCGTTGCGCTCGCCGAGCTCGCCGGTGTCGAGGTCGACCTGGAACTTGGGCACCAGGAACAGCGACAGGCCCTTGGTGCCCGGGCCGCCGACGCCCTCGACCCCGACCGGTCGGGCCAGGACCAGGTGGAAGATGTTCTCGGGCCAGTCCCACTCCGCCGAGGTGATGAACCGCTTCACGCCGGACAGGTGCCAACTGCCGTCAAGCTGCGGGGTCGCCGTCGCGCGGCCGGCTCCCACGTCGGAGCCTGCCTCGGGCTCGGTCAACACCATCGTGGCGCCCCACTGGCGCTCGATCGCCAGCTCCGCGAAGCGCTGCTGCGCAGGCGTGCCGTTGCGGTGCAGGATGGTGGCGAAGCCGGCGCCTGAGCCGAACATGTAGATGGCCGGGTTGGCACCGAGCAGCATCTCGGTGGCTGCCCAGCGCAGCGTGGGGGGGGCGCCGATGCCGCCGAGGTAGGCCGGCAGGTCCAACTTGTCCCAGCCTCCGTCGGCATACGCCTGGTAGCTCGCCAGGAAGCTGGCCGGCATCCTCACCGAGCCGGTCGCCTTGTCGAACACCGGTGGGTTGCGGTCGGAGTCGGCGAACGAGGCCGCGAGATCGTGGCTGGCGAGCCGCTCGACCTCTCGGAGCATGTCGTGGGCGGAATCCACGTCGAGATCGGAGAAGGGGCCGCGGCCGAGGGTCTGGTCGGCGTCGAGCACCTCGAACAGGTTGAACTCGATGTCGCGCAGGTTGCTCCTGTAGTGACCCATCGCGCAGCCGCTCCCTCGTCCGGGTTACCGACGTACCCGTCGGTAACCCATAATGCTACTGACGGGTAACCTTGGCAAGCGGTCCACGGAAGAGGTGACGTCGGCGTGAGAGGCCGCGTGCGCGTTGCTCTTCCACAAGGACAAGGTCGTCGAGGGCCTCTTTCAGTCCTCCGGCATCATCGGCTCGATCATCGGCGCGGTCATCGCGCTGCTGGTCTACCGGGCGGTCAACGGCCGGTCGCGTACAGCCGTGCGCTAGCCGGTCGATGTTCCCGACGACGGCCCCCACCTGACGGTGGGGGCCGTCGGCGTGCGAGCGAGTGGTGGTGCCCGTCGTCAGGACCAGCCACGGCTGGGTCGGGCCCTCGAAGGGCCATAATGGGGCGGTGACGGGTCAGCGGGGGCGGGTCGGTCCCGGTGCTCGCGCGCGGGTCGCCGTCGCGGCCGGCCGGGCCGCCGGGGCCCTGTCGCGCGCCCTCGGGCGGGGCCGCGGCACGGCGATGCCAGGCCGCGTCGCCCTGTGGTTCTCCCCCGACTTGCCGGCGCGGCTGACCGCCGGCCGCACCGTTGTCGTGGTGTCCGGCACCAACGGCAAGACGACCACGACGCGCTACCTCGCGACAGCGCTGCGTACCCAGGGGCCGGTGCTGTCCAACCACGGCGGGGCGAACCTGCGGTCCGGTGTCGCCAGTGCCCTGCTGGCGGACACGGGCGACGCTTCAGGTACGGCGGTCCTCGAGGTCGACGAGGCTGCGCTCCCCGCCGTGCTGGCCGAGACCAAACCGGCCGCCGTTGTCCTGCTCAACTTGAGTCGCGACCAGCTCGACCGCACCAGTGAGGTCGCCTGGCACGCCAGGCGGTGGGCGGCCGCGCTGTCCACGGTCCCTGACGCGGTCGTCGTCGCGAATGCCGACGATCCGCTGGTGTGCTCGGCCGTGCTGACGGCCCGCCCGGATGCGGAGCGCGTCGTCTGGGTCGGCGCCGGGCAGCCCTGGACCCGGGACTGCCCGTTGTGCCCGCGCTGCACCAACGCCTGGGAGCCGCCGGTAGGGAGCTGGGCCTGCCGGCAGTGCGGCTTCGCCCGCCCTGCTGCAGCGTGGCAGGCCGCCGGCGAGGACCTGCGAGTCCCGGGCGGCCGCACGGTCCGCGCCGACCTCGGTCTGCCCGGCCGGGCGAACGTGGCGAACGCGGCGATGGCGGTGGCAGCCGCGTCCTGCCTCGGAGCGTCGTGGGAGGCAGCCCTGGACGCCATCCGCACTGTCACCGACGTCGGTGGCCGCTACCTGCGGACGGCGTACGCCGGCGCCGATGTGCGGCTGCTGCTGGCCAAGAACCCGGCCGGCTGGGCTGAGGTGCTCGATCAGCTGGCCGGCGGCACCGGACCGGTCGTGGTGAGCGTGAACGCACGGGCTGCCGACGGCCGCGACACCTCGTGGCTGTGGGACGTCCCGTTCGAGCAGCTGGCCGGCCGGCCAGTCGTGGCGGCCGGCGACCGGGCCGCGGACGTGAGCCTGCGGTTGCGCTACGCAGCGGTGCCGCACGTGGTCCGGCCCGACGTGCTGGGATCGCTCCCCGAGCTCGTCGGGGCGCCCGGTGGCGCGGTGGACGTGGTGGCCAACTACACGGCTTTTGCGACCGTACGCGACGCCCTCGCCCGCCACGGCCGACCCGGCACTCCGGACAGCGGCGACCTTCCGGCGACCGCTGCCGCATGACCGAGCCGGGGCCGACCGTGGCGGTGGTGTTCCCTGAGCTGCTCGGGACGTACGGGGACGGCGGCAATGTCACCGTCCTGCGGCAGCGCCTGCTGTGGCGGGGGGTCGCCCCCGAGTTCGTGACGGTCGGGCTCGCCGACCCCGTGCCGAGCGGCTGCGACCTGTACCTGCTCGGCGGCGGGGAGGACGACGCGCAAGCCCACGCCCTGGCCGCTCTGCGCCGTTCACCGGGGCTGACCGTGGCCGTCGAGGGGGGCGCGACGGTCCTGGCGGTCTGTGCCGGCCTGCAGATGCTCGGCAGCTCGATCACCGGCCGGGACGGCACGGTCCAGGACGGGCTCGGCCTGCTCGACG
>JAYVYM010000112.1:0-25821 GCA_043784245.1 Frankiales bacterium | reverse complement strand
CCCGTTCGAGCCCGACTACCCCCGCGCGGGCAGGACGACACGGAGGCCCTGCCGGCGTCAGTCCTACTTGCCTTTGCCCATCTGCTTGTTGATGGCGTCGACGACCGTCGGGTCGGCCAGGGTGGTCACGTCGCCGAGCTCGCGGTGCTCGGCGACGTCGCGCAGCAGCCGACGCATGATCTTTCCGCTGCGGGTCTTGGGCAGCTCCGGGGTGATCAGGATCTGCCTTGGCTTGGCGATCGGGCCGATCTCCTTGGCGACGTGGTCCCGCAGCTCCTTGATGAAGGCCTCCTCGTCGTCGACCGACCCCCGCGCCGTCACGAACGCGACGATGGCCTGGCCGGTCGTCGGGTCCTGCGCCCCCACCACAGCGGCCTCGGCGACCTTGGGATGGCTGACCAGGGCCGACTCCACCTCGGTCGTGGAGATCCGGTGGCCCGACACGTTCATGACGTCGTCGACGCGCCCGAGCAGCCACAGGACGTGGTCGCTGTCCCACTTCGCACCGTCACCGGCGAAGTACCTGCCCTCGAAGCGCGCCCAGTAGGTCTCGCGGAAGCGCTCCTCGTCGTTCCAGATGCCCCGCAACATCGCTGGCCACGGCTCGTCCAGGGTCAGGAAGCCGCCGCCCACCTCGCCGACACTGACGCCCTCGTTGTCCACCACGTCGACCGACACGCCGGGCAGTGGCCCCATCGCGGAGCCTGGCTTGGTGTTCGTGACACCCGGCAGCGGCGCGATCATCATCGCGCCGGTCTCGGTCTGCCACCAGGTGTCGACGATGGGGCAGCGGTCACCGCCGATGACCCGGCGGTACCACATCCAGGCCTCCGGGTTGATCGGCTCCCCGACCGAGCCGAGCAGCCGCAGCGCACTGAGGTCGTGCGCCGCCGGGAGTTCCTCGCCCCACTTCATGCAGGTACGGATCAGCGTCGGTGCGGTGTAGAGCAGCGTCACGCCGTACTCGGCCGCGATCTTCCAGAGCCGGTCGCGGCCACCGGCGTCGGGCGTCCCCTCGTACATCACCTGGGTGGCGCCGTTGGCCAGCGGGCCGTAGGTGATGTAGCTGTGGCCGGTCACCCAACCGACGTCGGCGGTGCACCAGTAGACGTCGGTCTCGGGCTTGAGGTCGAACACCGCCCAGTGCGTCCACGCGGTCTGCGTGAGGTAGCCGCCGGAGGTGTGCAGGATGCCCTTGGGCTTGCCGGTCGTGCCCGAGGTGTAGAGCAGGAACAGCGGCTGCTCCGCCGGGAAGGCCTGCGCCTCATGGGTGTCGGGCTGCGCGTCGACGACGTCGGACCACCACACGTCGCGGCCCTCGACCCAGCCGACGTCCTGCCCGGTGCGCTTGACGACCAGCACGCTCGCGACGTCGGGGCAGCGCTCGAGCGCCTCGTCCAGGATCGACTTGAGGCCACTGGGCGCACCGCGCCGGTAGCCGCCGTCGGCGGTGACCACCACGGTGGCCTGCGCGTCGGTGATCCGGTCCACGAGGGCCTGCGCGGAGAAGCCGCCGAACACGACCGAGTGCGGCGCGCCGAGCCGGGCGCAGGCCAGCATCGCGATCACTGCCTCCGGGATCATCGGCAGGTAGAGGCAGACCCGGTCGCCGGCCTGCACGCCGAGCGAGGTGAGGGCGTGCGCGGCCCGGCTCACCTCGCGCTGCAGGTCCGCGTACGTCAGGTCGCGCCGCTCGCCCTCCGGCTCGCCGACCCAGTGGATCGCCACCCGGTCGCCGTTACCGGCCGCGACGTGCCGGTCGACGCAGTTGACCGCGACGTTGAGGGTGCCGTCGGCGAACCACTGCGCGAACGGCGGCTGCCAGTCCAGCACCTGCGTGAACGGCGTCTCCCACTGCAGTCGGCGGGCCTGCTCCGCCCAGAAGGCGAGCCGGTCGTCCGCGGCCTGCTCATACGTCGCCGCTGTCGCGTTGGCGACCGCGGCCAGGTCGGCCGGCGGCGCAAACCGCCGGTCCTCGCGCGACAGCGCCTCCAGGCCGGACTCGGTGGTGCTCACGTGGCTGCTCCTCATGGCTGCGGGCGTGCAGGGGTGGCCCCGCACCTTCGCGTACCGGAGCCGCCGGGACAACTGCCCGGCCGGCCCCCTTAGTGCGCGACGGCCTTCTCGGCGTGCGCCCCGGTCAGGGAGCGAACCTCCATCTCGGCGTACTTGGCCTCGTTGTGCTCCTTGGACAGCACCGTGCCGAGCCAGCCGAAGAAGAAGCCGAGCGGAATCGAGACCAGGCCGGGGTTCTCCAGCGGGAAGACCGAGAAGTCGATCTTCGGGTCGGTGATCAGCGACAGGCTCTTGCCGTCGGCGCCGGCGGGCTTGCCCGACACGACCGGCGAGAGGATCACCAGCGTGATGGCCGACAGCAGCCCGCCGTAGATGGCGCAGACGGCCCCGGAGGTGTTGAAGCGCCTCCAGAACAGCGAGTACAGGATCGCCGGCAGGTTGCCCGATGCCGCCATCGCGAAGGCCAGCGCCACCAGGAAGGCGACGTTGAGCTTCTGGGCGTAGATCGACAGCACGATCGCGACGGCACCGATGACGATGGCCGAGATGCGCGCCACCCTGACCTCCTGGCCCTCCCTCGCCTGGCCGCGCTTGATCACGCTGGCGTAGATGTCGTGGGCGAACGAGCTGGAGGAGGCCAGGGTGAGGCCGGCGACGACCGCCAGGATCGTGGCGAAGGCGACTGCGGCGATGACGGCCAGGATGATCGTTCCACCCGTCTCACCGAAGAAGATCCGACCGATCTCCTGGGCCAGCTGGGGGGCCGCGGTATTTCCGCTCGGGCTCTGCGCGACGATCGCCTTCGAGCCGACCAGCGCCGCTGCGCCGAAGCCCAGGGCAATCGTCATCAGGTAGAAGCTGCCGATGATGCCGATCGCCCACAGCACCGACTTCCGGGCCGCCTTGGCGTCCGGCACCGTGTAGAAGCGGGTCAGGATGTGCGGCAGGCCGGCGGTGCCGAGCACCAGGGCGATGCCCAGCGACACCAGGTCGAGCTTGCCGGAGACGCCCTGGGCAGCGGTGCCGTAACGCAGGCCCGGGTTGAGGAAGGCCTGGCCCTTGCCGCTCCTGTCCGCCGCGGCCCCGAGCAGCGCGCTGACGCTGCCGCCGTAGTGGATCATCACCAGGATGGTCACCAGGGTGGCGCCGGTCATCAGCATCACCGCCTTGATGATCTGCACCCAGGTGGTGCCCTTCATCCCGCCGACCGTGACGTAGAAGATCATCAGCGCGCCGACGGCCACGATGGTGATGTTCTTCGCCGCCTGGCTGTTGACACCGAGCAGCAGGCTGACCAGCGCCCCCGCGCCGACCATCTGGGCCAGCAGGTAGAAGATCGACACGGTGATCGTCGAGATGCCTGCGGCGACGCGCACCGGCCGCTGCCGCATCCGGAACGCCAGGACGTCGGCCATCGTGTACTTCCCGCTGTTGCGCAGCAGTTCCGCGACCAGCAGCAGGGCCACCAACCAGGCGACCAGGAAGCCGACGGAGTACAGGAAACCGTCATACCCGGATAGGGCGATGATGCCGGCGATGCCGAGGAAGCTCGCGGCCGACATGTAGTCGCCGCCGATCGCGACGCCGTTCTGCGGGCCGGTCAGCGACCGGCCGCCGGAGTAGAAGTCCGCAGCCGTGGAGTTGTTGCGGCTCGCCCGGATGGTGATCACGAGCGTCAGGGCGACGAAGACGACGAACAGCCCGATCGTCAGGGCGCGCTGGCCCCCGTTGATGGCGGTCGCGGCGAGAATCACTGCGTTCCTCCTTCGAGGCGCTCGCGGATCCTGTCCGCGGTGGGGTCCAGGTGCTTCTCGGCGTACCGGGAGTAGATGTAGGCGATGACGAACGTCGAGATGAACTGCAGGAGGCCGAAGACGTACGCGACGTTGATGTTGCCGAGCAGCTTGGTGTCCATGAAGCCGCGGGCGTAGCCGGACATCAGCACGTACAGCAGGTACCAGGCGAGGAACGCTGCCGTCGCCGGGAAGGCGAACCGGCGCAGCGAGTGCTTCAGCGACTGGAACTCCTCCGTCGCCTGGGTGGCCTCCCACGGGGTGCCCGCGCCGTCGGGCGGGTCGATGCGGTCGTTGCCGCCGTCGCGCGACGTGTCGGTCGTACTCACGAGCCTCCTGTCCGGGCTGTCACCACCTGTGACGCCGCTCACCTTGACAGAAGGTCCAGGCGGCGGCGAGTGGGACACGCTGCGGTAGCGAGCTGTGGCGACCGTACGTCAGCCCGGCGACCGCGCACTAGCGTGTCCGGGTGCCTGCCGACCCGCTCGCCCCGCTGTTGGAGCTGCCCGGTGTTCGTGAGGCCGTCGTGGGTGCCCGGGCCTCGATCGACACCCTGCTCGGGAACCGGCTCCTGCGCCGCCGCTCCGCCGAGGTCACCGCCGAGTCGGCTCTGCGAGGGGCCCGCGCCAGTGCGCAGCTCGAGGGCGCAGGCATCGAGCTGGAGCGGCTACGTGGTCAGCTGCTGGCCGGCGGCACCGTCGAGCCGCACGACCGCGATGCCCACACCGGCGCCGTCGTTCAGGCAGCGGTACGGCTGCATGCCGAGCTCGGGCAGGTCCTGGACGCGTGGCGCCGATCGCCGGCCCAGGCGCTCGCCAGGCTGCACGTGATCGCCGCTGCCGGTCTGGTCGACGACCCGGACCTGCTGGGGCGCCCCCGGGCAGCAGGCGTCGAGCCGGCCGACCCGCTCGGCCTCGGGCCCGCGCCCGACCCCCTAGAGGTGTCCGCGCGGCTCGAAGGACTCTCCCGGGTGCTGCTCGCCACGCGGGCCCCGGCGGTCGTCGTGGCGGGAGTCGTGCACGGCGAGCTGCTGGCGCTGCGCGCCTTCGGTGTCGCCGACGGGCTGGTGGCGCGCGGCGCGGCCCGCCTGGTCCTGATCGAGCGCGGGCTGGACCCCAAGGCGGTCTCGGCGCCCGAGGTCGGGCACGTCGAGCTGGGTGAGGGGTACGTCCGTGCCGCGCGTGCCTACGTCGGTGGCGGCCCTCAGGGCGTGGCCGTGTGGCTGGTGCACTGCGCCGAGGCGATCGGCCTCGGCGCGCTCGAGGGGCGAGCGGTCTGCGAGGCCTTGGCCCGCGAGACACCACGCGCCACCGCCTGAGCGTCCGGTTGGCGGCTGCCCACCCGGGTCAGGCTGCCCACCCGGGTCAGGCTGCCCACCCGGGTCAGGCTACCCACCCGCGTCAGGCTGCCCACCCGGGTTACCGGACCGGCCAACGCCACGCTTGGTCGAGCGCAGGAACGGCGCCCCACCGGCAGGCGGGGCGCCGTCGCCATGCGCAGGACCTGGGTGACCAGGCGTGCTGTCGCTTCGTCGTCCCGGGTCCGGTGGGCCCGCTCGACGTGCCATCTCGTGGCCGGTCGCACGTGGGTGCTCAGGTCTTGCGCACGGACCGCCGTCGGAGGGAACAAGTCCGCCCGCAGGCGGTGGTCCGTACGTCTTTCGTACGCCCTTGCACGGCGCCGGTCAAGCACTTCGTGTGATGGCGGTCACGCCCGGCGGGGTCGCCCCGACCACCAGGCCAGGCTGACTGCTGCTGCCAGGACGACGGCACCGGCGTACACCAGCGGTGGCCCGGGTGGCGTCGGGACCTTGGGCAGCCTGGTCCGCATCCGCACAGGCCGGCGGAACTCCAGCAGCTGCCAACCCGCCCCCGCGGCATGGCGGCGCAGCGCCTTGTCGGGGTTGACCGCCACGGGGTTGCCGACCAGCTCCAGCATCGGCCGGTCGGTCCAGGAGTCGCTGTAGGCCCAGCACTCCGCCAGGTCCCAGCCGCACCGCGCGGCGAGCTCGCGGATCGCCACGGCCTTGCCCTCGCCGTACGCGTAGAAAGCGATGTCGCCGGTGTAGAGGCCGTCCTGCACGACCATCCGGGTGGCGATCACGTGGTCGACACCGAGCATGCCGCCGATCGGGCCGACGACCTCCTCGCCACTGCTGCTGACGATCACCACGTCGCGACCGGCAGCGTGGTGCTCGTCGAACAGCTGCACGGCCTCGGCGTAGACCATCGGGTCGATGAGCTCGTGCAGTGTCTCGGCGACGATGGCGTTGACCTGCTCGACCGGCCACCCCGCGCACAGCGTCTTCAGGTAGTCGCGCATCCGGTCCATCGAGTCCTCGTCGGCGCCCTGCAGCAAGTAGACGAACTGCGCGAACGAGCTCTTCAGGACCGCGCGGCGGTTAACCAGCCCGCCCCGGTAGAACGGCTTGCCGAACGCCAGCGTGCTGGACTTCGCGATCACGGTCTTGTCCAGGTCGAAGAACGCGGCAGCGGTCACGCCGGTCGACACTACGGGCGATGCGGTCTTGCTCTGCGTGTTCGGCGACGTCCGGCAGGTCCGCAGCGGTCAGCGCGCTCGCGCTCGGGGCCGATCGTGCAACCCGGCTGTGGACGGCGCAGTTGTGGACGGCCGCCGCGGCTGTGGACGCCGGGCCGTCCGGAGCGGCCGCTCGCGCCACCCTGCGTCGTCATGCCGCACCCGCGGCGACGCCCCTTGGAGGACCGCGTGAGTCCCGTCCCCGCCGGCTTCGGCCGGCTCCCCGCCGCCCGACCCCTGTTGATCACCGCCGACCCCGACCTGCTCGACGAGCTGCTGCGCGTGGCGGCGGCCGCCGGGTCCGAGGTGGACGTCGCGGCCGACGCAGGCGCTGCCCGCCGCTGGTGGAGCGGCGCCCCCTGCGTGGTGGTCGGCGCCGACGCCGTGCAGGACTGCCTTCGGGTGCGGCTGCACAGGCGCGGTGCCGTCGTGCTGCTCGGGACCGACCTCGATGACGCGACGGTGTGGCAACGGGGCATGCAGCTCGGCGCGGAGCAGGTCCTGTTCCTGCCCGACGGAGAGCAGTGGCTGGTGGAGCGGCTCGCCGACGCCGCAGACGGCGGCGGTCGGTCCGGCGCGGTCGTCGCCGTCGTCGGCGGCCGTGGCGGTGCGGGCGCGACCACGCTGGCGTGCGCCATCGCGGTCACGGCGACGCGAACCGGCCGCAGCACCCTGCTGGTCGACGGTGATCCGCTCGGTGGCGGCGTGGACCTGGTGTTCGGGGGAGAGGGCGACCAGGGGTTGCGCTGGCGCGACTTCGGTGGGACCCAGGGCCGGGTGCCGGCCGCCGCGCTGGCCGAGGCCCTGCCACGGATGGACGGCCTGTCCGTCCTGTCGTGGGACCGCGGATCGGCCTTCGCGGTGCCCGCCGAAGCCATGGCTGCGGTGCTGGGCGCGGCCCGTCGGGCGCACGACCTGGTCGTTGTGGACCTGCCACGCACGTTCGACGACGCCTCTCGCGTCGCCCTCGACGTCGCGGGCTGCGTCCTTCTCATCGTTCCCGCCGAGCTGCGCGCGGCCGCGGCTGCCGGCCGGGTGGCAGCCTGCGCTGGCACCCTGTGCCAAGACCTTCGGCTGGTCGTGCGCGGCCCGGCGCCCAGCGGGCTCGAGGCCGCCACGGTGGCCACCCTGCTCGGCCTCCCGCTGGCCGGACAGCTGCGCGCCGAACCCGGGCTGGACCTGGCGCTCGAGCGCGGGGAGGCGCCGGCCCGACGCGGTCGCGGCCCGCTCGCGGAGCTGTGCGCGCGACTCATCGACGAGCTCGCCCCCGCACTTGGGCGGGCGGCGTGAGCGACGTCGATGCGGCGCTGCTCGAGCGGGTCCGCCGGCGGGTCGTCGACAGCGGCGACCGGCCGTCTGCCTCGGCGGTCGCGACGGCGCTGCGCCAGGAGGGCGGGGCGCTGCGCGGTGATGCCCAGCTGCGGGCCGTGCTGCAGGCGCTGCAGAACGAGATCGTGGGGGCCGGGCCACTGGAGATCCTGCTGCGTGACCCACGGGTCACCGACGTGCTGGTCAACGGTCCGGATGAGGTGTGGATCGACCGAGGAGCGGGACTGGAGCGCGCCGCGGTGCGTTTCGCCGACGATGCCGCCGTACGACGGTTGGCCGCCCGGCTGGCTGCCCCGACCGGCCGCCGGCTCGACGACGCCCAGCCCTGGGTGGACGCCCGGCTGGCCGGCGGCGTGCGCCTGCATGCCGTGCTGCCACCGGTGGCACCGGGCGGTACCTGCCTGTCGCTGCGGGTGCCCCGGCGCCGGGCGTTCGAGCTCGCGGAGCTCGTCGACGCGGGGGCCATCCCGGTCGAGGGCGCCGCACTGCTCAACCGGCTGGTCACCTCGCGCGCCGCCTTCCTGGTCACCGGCGGCACCGGCACAGGCAAGACGACGCTGCTGTCCGCCCTGCTCGGGCTGGTCGACGTCCGCGACCGGGTGCTGCTCGTGGAGGACGCCGGCGAGCTGCAGCCCCTGCACCCGCACGTGGTGCGACTGGAGGCCCGGCCGCCGAACCTTGAGGGTGCTGGTGCGGTCACCCTGCGCGACCTGGTTCGGCAGGCCCTGCGCATGCGGCCCGACCGGGTCGTCGTCGGGGAGGTCCGAGGCGCTGAGGTCGTCGAGCTGCTGGCCGCCCTGAACACCGGCCATGAAGGCGGCTGCGGGACGCTGCACGCCAACTCCCCCCTCGACGTCCCCGCGCGGCTGGAGGCCTTGGCAGCCGCCGCCGGGATGGGGCGCGAAGCGCTGCACAGCCAGCTGGCCTCCGGGCTACGGGTGGTCGTCCACCTACGGCGGGCCGCCGGGGGAGGCCGTCGGCGGGTCGCCGAGCTGGCCGTCCTGGTGCGCGGGGACGCCGGGCTCGTCGTCGCGGTGCCAGCCTGGACGTGGGACGGGACGGCGGCGACCGGGGCGCCGGGCCCAGGCGGGGGCGCGCTCGATGCGCTGCTGGCGTTGCACGAGTGAGCCCGGTCCTGCCCGCTGCACTCGCCGGCGTGGCTGTCGCGTTGGCCGGTGCGCTGCCCGCGGCCGCGACGCTGCGGCTGCGCGCGTTGCCCGCTCTCGGCCCGCTGCCCGCTGCGCAGCGGGCAGCGCCGTGGCGGCGCACCGTGCCGGTTGCGGCAGGAGTGGGTGGGCTGCTCCTGCTGGGACCGGCCGGGGCCGGCCTGACCGCGCTGGCCGCCTTCGCCGCACTCAGGGTGCTGGCTGCCCGCTCTGCCGCTGCCGTCCGGACACAGGAACGCCGGCGGGCGGTCGAGGCCTGCGCGGTGCTGGCCGCGGAGCTGCGCGCCGGGCGGACCCCCGCGCAGGCCCTCGGCGCCTCGAGCGAGGTGGCGGTGGGGGCCTGCAGGCAGGCCCTGCTGACGGCGGCGCGCGCTGCGCACTGGGGCGGCGACGTCGCCGCGGCCCTGCTCGCCGCGGCGACGGCCAGTGCCGTGCCGGAGGTGCTGCGCGCGCTCGCGGCATGCTGGCAGGTGTGTGACCGCTCGGGCAGCGGGCTCGCGGCCGCCATCGACCGGCTCGCCGACGGTCTGCGTGCCCGTCAGGCGCAGGAGCTGGCCATCAGCGCGGCCCTGGGTGGCCCGCGCGCGTCGGCGGGACTGCTGGCGATGCTCCCGCTTGCCGGGATGGCACTGGCGGCCGGTCTGGGCGCGCACCCCGTCCACGTCCTGCTGCACACCCCGCTGGGCGTCGGCTGCCTGTTCGCTGGTGCGGCGCTGGACGCGCTGGGGCTCTGGTGGACCACGCGGCTGGTGTCCAGTGCGTCGAGGGTGGGCGGGTGAGCGTCGCCCTGCCGGCGCTGCTGCTCGCCGCCGCAGCTGCCCTCGCATCGGCGCGGTCGCCCACTCCCGGTCGGCTGCAGGCTGCCCTGCCGGCTGTCACGCACCGCCCGTCGCCCGGCGACCGGCCGGCCCGGGTCTCCCCGGCCGCGGCATCCTGTGCTCTCGGCGCCGTCGCGCTCGCCCTGCTGGTGGGTGGTCCGGGCGGCGTCTGCCTCGGGCTTGCGGTGGGCCTGCTCGGACCGCGGGCACTGCGGCGGCTCGAACCCCGATCCGTCCGCGAGGAGCGCGTGCAGTTTGCCGCCGACCTGCCGCTGGCCCTGGACCTGCTGGCGGCCTGCCTCGCCGGCGGGGCGCCGCTGCCGGCCGCCGTCAGTGCTGTTGCCGTGGCTCTGCCCGGTCCGTGCGGCCGGCGGCTGACCCGGGTCGCCGCCGCGCTCGACGTGGGCAGCCGACCCGAGGAGGCCTGGTCAGCCCTGCTGGCTGCGGCCGGGCCGACGCCGGCTGCACCAGCCACGTCGGCGTCGCGTTCCCCGGACGCGGGTGAAGAGCTGGCTGCATCCGCTGCACGCGCTCTGGTGCGGGCGGCCGAGGGCGGCGCCCCGGTCGCCGCTGCCATCGCCAGACTGGCCGAGCAGGCCCGCGAGGTCGCCCGTGCCTCGGGGCAGGCGGCCGCCGAACGCGCCGGGGTCCTCGCCGTCGCGCCGCTCGGACTGTGCTTCCTGCCTGCGTTCGTCCTGCTGGGCGTCGTGCCGGTGGTCGCCGGCCTCGTCGGACCCCTGCTGGCCGGGTTGTGAAGGCTTGCCGGTGCTTCCAGCGGTCTGCGTCGTCGCACCGGCGCGTCGGCCAGGCCGGCCGGCCCGTGGAGCGGCCCTCCACAACCGACTGCCCCGTCCACAGTCCGGCTCCAGGGGCTGTTGCCGGGCTCCGGCCCACGACAGCGTCTCCGGAGCCGGACGACCGTCCGGCAACCCGCGTACGGCCAGCCGGCCGGCGCCTTTCCGGAGGTACACATGCGTGCTCTCGCGTCCATCCGCACCGCCCCCTTCCGCCTCGCGGCCCGCTTGCACGCCGATGACGCGGAGGCCGGCATGACCACCGCCGAGTACGCAGTCGGCACCGTGGCGGCTTGTGGATTCGGCGGTGTGCTCTACAAAGTGATCACCAGTCCGACGGTTCTGGAGCTGCTGAAGTCGGTGATCTCGAAGGCTTTCACGCTGTCGTTCTGACCCGCCCCCGTCCCGGGGCCCCGGCAGGCGCCCCCGGGCCGACGGGGGGAGCCCGTGATGCGACACCGCGATCCGGACCGAGCCACCCATCGGTCTACCTCGCGCCCCCGGGCGCGCACGGGGGGCGACCGGGGCACCGCCACGGCCGAGACCGCCGTGGTTCTGCCCGTCCTGCTGGTCGTCCTGGCGATGGGCGTCTGGGTCCTGGCCGCCGTCGGCGCTCAACTGCGCTGCACGGACGCGGCTGGTGTCGCTGCCAGAGCGGCCGCCCGCGGCGACGATGCGGCGGCGGTACGGCGGGCCGGGCTCGCGGTTGCTCCCGGGGGTGCCGAGCTGCAGGTCACGAACACCGCAGACACCGTCCAGGTCGTGGTCCGCGCCAAGGTCCGACCGTTCGGCGGGGCGCTCGCGGCGCTGCCCGCACTCGAGGTGTCCGGTCGGGCCGTGGCCGCCCGTGAGGACCGGGTGGGCGCGTGATCCGGCCGGACGCGTGCGCCCACCAGCGGTTGGCCGCTCACTTGGCCGGCCACATCGCGGCGGCCGGCCACATCGGGCCGGCCGGCCACCTTGGCCGGAGCCGGGCGCACCCGGCGACCCGCGACGCCGGTGATGCCGGGGCCGGCCACCTTGGCCGGAGCCGGGCGCACCCGGCGACCCGCGACGCCGGTGATGCCGGTGCGGCCTCGGTGCTCGTGCTCGCCTTGGCCAGCGTGCTGGCACTGATCGCGTGCGTCCTGGTCGCCCTCGCCGTGGCCGGTACCAGTCGGCATCGTGCCGCGGTGGCCGCCGATCTCGGCGCGCTTGCCGCAGCCGGTCGCGCCCTGCAGGGTCCGGCCGCCGCCTGCGCACTGGCCGACCAGATCGTGCGCGCACAGGGCGGTCAGCTCACCGGCTGCTGGGTGGATGGCGAGATCTCCGAGATCGAGGTGAGCGTCCGACCAGGCGGCACCGTCGGGATGCTGGGCGCTGCGCGGGGCCGTGCCCGCGCAGGACCGGCGGGGGCGCTGCGCCCGCCCGGTCGGTGATGACTACAGCAGGCTGTCCACCCGGTGCACAGCACCGCACGGGACATCCAGCGCGGCGTGGTGCTGACGGACGGCGTCCTCGTCGGGGGCGTCCAGAAGGCAGTAGACCTTGCCCTCCGCGTTGTGGAAGAGCTCGATCTGGCGCACTCCGAACTCATCGACGGCACCGTCGCGGGCGCCCTGGCCAATCTGCTCAACTGCCTCGGCGGGCAGCTTCAAGTCGTCGTGGAAGTCCATGAACCGTGGCATGTGCCAGCCTCCCGCATCAGCGTTTGGCGGCCAACTGTTCACCTGCAGGACGAGGATGTCCAGGCCGGCCCACTGCCTCAGGGCACGGACAACACCGCTCGGCCCTAGGAGCGCCGCTGCCCGCCGTCGTCCCGGACCACGGCCGGTCGCTCGCCGCCGGCCAGCTCTTCGCGCAGCCGGGTGTTCTCCTGCTCCAGGCTGTCGGCCTGTCCACGTACATTTTTGACCTCGCGCTTGCGCGTGACGGTCTTCTGCCGCTTGCGCGCGCCGCCGCCGAGCATCAGCGACAGCCCGAGCATGCCGATCACCCCGACGACCACTCCGGCCAGGAAGAGCCCGCCGACAGAGACGTTGGACAGCGACACGCCAAAGATGCTCGCGTCAGGGGCGGGCGTGCTGTTGGTAAAGATGGTGCCGAGCGTGACGAGGGCTGCGACGACGAGCAGGACAGCGCCGAGGACGATCACAGGGAGCTCCGGATTCTGGAAGGGTCTGGAAGGGTCGACCGGGGTCGGGCCGCGTTCCTACCCACCCAGGCCGCTGCTCAGCACCGCATCGAGCAGCCGGACCGCCCCGGCCTTGTCCAGCGGCTCATTGCCGTTGCCACATTTGGGCGACTGCACGCAGGACGGGCAACCGCTGCTGCACTCGCACGCGGCTATCGCGTCCCGCGTCGCGCGCAGCCAGGCCGCCCCGCGGTCGTACCCGCGCTCGGCGAAACCCGCACCGCCCGGGTGACCGTCGTAGACAAAGACGGTGCAGGCACCGGTGTCCTCGTGAAGGGCCGTCGAGACACCGCCGATGTCCCAGCGGTCGCACGTCGCAAAGAGCGGGAGCAGCCCGATCGCGGCGTGCTCTGCGGCGTGCGCCGCGCCCGGCACATCGCCCCAGCTGAGCCCGGCGCTGTCCAGCAGCTGCGCGGACACCGTGTACATGACCGCGCGGGTCCGCAGCTGGCGGGCAGGCAGGTCCAGCGGCTCCTCACCGAGCACCTCGCCGGTGATCGTCCGTTTTCGCAGGAAGGACACCACCTGGTTGGTCACGTCGACGGTGACCAGGGCGAGCCGCACGCCGTCGTGCTGCTGGCCGCGGAGCTCCTGCACCACCCGGATGTCGGTGACATCCCGGGCCGTGGTCGAGAAGTCCGGCTCGTCCCTCCTCACCAGGGCGACGGACTCCTCGAGGTCGAGCTGTTCCACGACGTAGGTCTCGCCTTGATGCAGGTAGACCGCACCGGTGTGCGCCTGGGTGTGCGCGGAGGAGGCACCGACCGTCCCCAGCAGCCGGCCGGTGCCGGTCTCGACCAGCCGGACCGGCGGTCCGCCACCACCGCGCAGGTCGGCGTCGGGTCGCTCGCGTGAGGTCCAGAACCAGCCGGCCGGCCGGGCCCGGAGCAACCCGCGGCGGACCAGGTCGGCGAGCAGCAGCCGCACCTGCAGCTGGCCGGCCGGCGAGGGGTCGCCGAACAGCGGCAGGTCAGCCTCGGTCAGCGGCAGTTCGGCGGCAGCGCAGCACAGGTGCGGTGCAAGGACATACGGGTTGGTCGGGTCCAGCACGGTGGCCTCGACCGGCCGGCCGAAAAGTGCCTCGGGATGGTGTACGAGGTAGGTGTCGAGCGGGTCGTCGCGGGCGACGAACACCGCGAGCGCCCCCTGCCCCGCGCGCCCGGCGCGGCCGGCCTGCTGCCATACCGACGCGACCGTGCCCGGCCAGCCGGTGAGCACGACGGCATCGAGTCCGGCGACGTCGACCCCCAGCTCGAGCGCGTTGGTGGCGGCGACACCGAGCAGGTCGCCGCTCTGCAGGCGCCGCTCGAGCTCGCGGCGCTCCTCCGGCAGGTAGCCCGCCCGATAGGCCGCGATCCGCCGCCCGAGCTCCGGCGCGGCCTCCACCACCGCCCGGCGGGCCGACAGCGCGACGGCCTCGGCCCCCCGACGCGAGCGGACGAAAGCCAGGGTCCGGGCACCTTCCACGACCAGGTCGGCCAGCAGCTCGCCGGTCTCGGCCGTCGCGGAGCGGCGTACCGGCGCGCCGTGCTCCCCGCCGTAGGACGGCGTCAGCGGCGGCTCCCACAGCGCGAACTCCGTTGTGCCACGTGGTGACGCATCTGTCCGGACCGCGAAGACGTCGAGCCCGGTGAGTCGCGACGCCGACGCCGACGGGTCCGCGGAGGTCGCCGAGGCGAGCACGAACACCGGGTCGGCGCCGTAGCGCGCGCACACCCGGCGAAGCCGGCGCAGGACCTGAGCGACATGCGACCCGAAGACCCCGCGGTAGGTGTGGCACTCGTCGACGACCACGTACCGGAGGCCGCGCAGGAACCGGGCGAAGGCACTGTGCCGCGGCAGCATCCCGCGGTGCAACATGTCCGGGTTCGTGAGGACGAGGGAGGCGTGCCTGCGGACCCAGTCCCGCTCCTCGCGAGGGGTGTCGCCGTCGTACGTCGACGCCCGTACGGCCATCAGCGTGAGGGCGCGTATGGAGCGCAGCTGGTCGGTCGCAAGCGCCTTGGTCGGCGCGAGGTACAGGGCGGTGGCGCGGTCGTCGAGCAGGAGCGAGGACAGCACCGGCAGCAGGTATGCCAGCGACTTCCCGGATGCCGTCCCGGTCGACACCACGACCGACGTACCGCCCCAGGCGAGATCGGCCGCGACCGCCTGATGCTCCCAGGGTGCCGGGATGCCGGCGAGCGAGAGCCGGTCGACGAGCAGCGGCGGCACCCACACCGGCCAGTCGGCCCGCCGACCGTCCCGGGCGGGGACGTGCTCGACGTGGGTGACGCGCTGCGCCCTGCTGGGGTCGCGCAGCAACCGCGTCAGCAGCGAGCCCGCGGCTGAGCTCGCCGTACCGGTGCCGGTCATCGGCTACCAGTGTCCCAGACCTCCCGCAACCCGCCCGTGCGCCCGGTGCGGTTTGATCTGATCGCGCCGGGCACGGCGCAGCGGCCCCGCGACGGGGCTGACGTCACGCGCACCTGGAGGAGATCCCGTGGACCTGTCCCTGTCGACCCGCTCGGAAGAAGGCCCCGGGGGCCCCCGCACGGTCGTCGTGGTGGGCGGCGAGATCGACGTCTATACGGCGCCCAAGCTTCGTGAGCAGCTGATCGACCTCGTCAGCAACGGCCAGTACCACCTGATTGTCGACATGGAGGGCGTCGAGTTCCTGGACTCGACCGGCCTCGGGGTGCTGGTCGGCGGACTCAAGCGCGTACGGGCCCACGAGGGGTCGCTGCACCTGGTCTGCACGCAGGAGCGCATCCTGAAGATCTTCCGGATCACCGGCCTGACGAAGGTTTTCCCGATCTACTCCTCGGTCGACGAGGCCGTCGCGGCCACGGACTAGGAGGCAGCGCCGCTATGGCCGTGGTCGAGCTGCTGCTCCCCGCGTTGCCCGCGCATGTCCGCACCGCCCGCCTGGTGTGCGTCGCCGTGGCCCGCCGGGCCGGGCTGAGCGACGCACTGGTCGACGAGCTGAGGCTCGCCGTGGGAGAGGCGTGCGCCCGTGCGGTCGGCCTGCACGCCCGGCACGCGCCCGACGTGCGGGTCGCCGTGACCATCACCGATGATCTTCGCGGGCTCACCGTGGCCGTCCGGGACCGCGGACCGGCGGCCGGACCGGCGGTTGACGACATGACCGGGGGGCTGCTCGACGACGGCCCGCTGCAGGATGAGGACGTCGATCCCGACGTGTCGCTGGCCCTGCTCGGCGACCTCGTCGGCGAGGTCGAGGTCAGCCCCGGTGGTGCCTCCGGCACTGCCAGCTCCGGCGGTGCCTCCGGCACGACGGTCACGATGCGCTGGCCGCTCGCAGCGCGGCTCGGGGCCGCGGCCACTTCGCCGTAACGGCTCCGCGGCGCGGCGGCCCTGTTGCGGGTGTGTCGCTCGCCGCGAGTGACCGGGGCCGACCGCGGCCCGGCTATGCTCCGGGCCGCTCCCCCTGCAGGGGGGCGGCCGGTGGCGTGGGTGCCTCCGGCCGGCCGGTCGCGGACGCGGACCGGTCCTGCTCGCCAAACCAGGAGGACGCATTGTCCGCGCTCGAGTTTGTCGCGGCCGGGAGCAGCGCCTCCGTCACCAGTGGTGACAAGGGGCTCGTCGTCGGGATCCTCGTGATCTCGCTCGTCGCCCTCGGCTTCGCCGGCCTGTTCGCCCGTGAGGTCCTGGCCGAGAGCCAGGGCACCCCGAAGATGATCGAGATCGCCAAGGCGGTACAGGAAGGGGCGGCGGCGTACCTGCGCCGGCAGTTCTCGACGCTGGCGGTCTTCGCTGCGCTGGTCTTCCTGCTGCTGTTCCTGCTGCCCGCCGACACTGCCGGCGTACGCATCGCGCGCTCGGTGTTCTTCCTGGTCGGGGCCGGCTTCTCGGCGCTGGTGGGCTTCATCGGCATGACGCTGGCCACCCGCACCAACCTGCGGGTCGCCAATGCCGCCAACACGACAGGCACCAAGCGGGCGCTGCGCATCGCCTTTCGCGCGGGCGGCGTCGTCGGGATGTTCACCGTCGGGCTGGGCCTGCTCGGAGCGTCCGTGGTGCTGCTCGGCTTCAACCAGAACGCGCCGAACGTGCTCGAGGGGTTCGCGTTCGGTGCGGCGCTGCTCGCGATGTTCATGCGTGTCGGCGGCGGCATCTTCACCAAGGCCGCCGATGTCGGCGCCGACCTGGTCGGCAAGGTCGAGCAGGGCATCCCCGAGGACGACCCCCGCAACGCCGCGACGATCGCCGACAACGTGGGCGACAACGTCGGCGACTGCGCCGGGATGGCGGCCGACCTGTTCGAGTCCTACGCCGTGACGCTGGTCGCCGCGCTGATCCTCGGCCAGGCCGCCTTCGGCTCCAAGGGCCTGGTCTTCCCGCTGATCGTGCCCGCGATCGGCGTACTCACCGCGCTCGTCGGCATCTACGCCACCAGCCCCCGCGATACCGACCGCACCGGCATGAACGCGATCAACCGCGGCTTCTTCCTGTCCGCCGTCGTGTCCGGGGTGCTCGTGGCGTTGGCTGCCTTCACTTACCTACCCGGCTCGTTCGCCGACTTCAGCAACGGTGACGAGGGCGTCCGCGCCATCAACGGCGATCCCCGCATCTTCGCGCTCGGCGCCGTGGTCATCGGCATCGTGCTTGCGGCAGCCATCCAGGTGCTCACCGGCTACTTCACCGAGACCAGTCGCAAGCCCGTCCGTGAGATCGGCAAGAGCTCGCTGACCGGGGCCGCAACCGTCGTGCTTGCCGGGATCTCGGTCGGCCTCGAGTCAGCCGTCTACAGCGCGCTGCTGATCGGTGGCGCTGTCTACGGCGCGTTCCTGCTCGGCGGCGGCTCGACCGTGCTCGCCCTGTTCGCCGTCGCGCTCGCCGGGACCGGGCTGCTGACCACGGTCGGGGTCATCGTGGCGATGGACACTTTCGGCCCGATCAGCGACAACGCCCAGGGCATCGCCGAGATGTCCGGCGAGGTCACCCCGGCGGGGGCGCAGATCCTCACCGAGCTCGATGCGGTCGGCAACACGACCAAGGCCATCACCAAGGGCATCGCGATCGCGACGGCCGTGCTGGCGGCGACCGCGCTGTTCGGCTCGTTCCGCGAGGCGGTGGTGGGCGAGCTCGGTCCCGACGGCGCGTTCTCGCTGTCGATCGAGAAGCCCAACCTGTTGTTCGGCCTGATCATCGGTGCCGCGGTCGTGTTCCTGTTCTCCGGCTTGGCGATCAGCGCGGTCTCGCGCGCCGCCGGTCGCGTGGTCTTCGAGGTGCGCGAGCAGTTCCGTACCAAGCCCGGGATCATGGACTACACCGAGAAGCCGGACTACGCGGCCGTCGTGGACATCTGCACCCGCGACTCGCTCCGAGAACTGGCCACCCCCGGTCTGCTCGCCGTACTCGCACCCCTTTCGGTCGGCTTCCTGCTGGGGTACGCGCCGCTCGGTGCCTTTCTGGCCGGCGCGATCGCGGCCGGCGTACTCATGGCGGTGTTCCTGTCCAACGCCGGCGGCGCGTGGGACAACGCGAAGAAGCTGGTCGAGGAGGGTGCCCACGGTGGGAAGGGCTCGCCGGCCCACGAGGCCACCATCATCGGCGACACCGTCGGCGACCCCTTCAAGGACACCGCCGGGCCCGCCCTCAACCCGCTGCTCAAGGTGATGAACCTGGTGGCCTTACTGATTGCTCCGAGCGTCGTGAAGTACGGCACGAACGGGGCTCAGGAGAACGTCGGACTGCGGCTGCTCATCGGGCTGCTTGCCGTAGCCGGCATCGTGGTGGCCGTCACGATCAGCAACCGCCGTACCGTCGCGGGCGCCGATGCCGAAGCCGGGGCGCCGGTCAAGGTCTGAGTCCCCGTCCGCCCTGACGGCCCGGTCCCCAGTGGGGGTCGGGCCGTCGCGGGCGCTCACCTCCCCCTTGAGTGTTCGTCCAAGGCGCACCCTCGAAGGGAGGTGCACTTTCCCAGGGGAGGGGGCCGATCGGTACGGTCTGCCCGTCCGGCGAAGGTTGGTCGAGCAGGGCTTCATGGCCGGCTGACCGGCGGCTCGCCTACTGTCCGGGAGCAGCAGGAGCAGCAGCGCCCTTCCTGTTGGCGACTGGTCGTGCACACTGCGCTACGCAACGCCCCGAGGTTGGAGACCTGTGACCGACATCGACACCGCCGCCCCGGCCGCCGCGAAGAAGGCGCCGGCCAAGCGCCCAGCCGCCGCGGCCGGCGGCCGGCGGCTGGTCATCGTCGAGTCGCCCGCAAAAGCGAAGAAGATCGCCAGCTTCCTCGGCGCGGGCTACGTCGTCGAGTCGAGCATCGGCCACATCCGCGACCTGCCGAGAAACGCCGCCGACGTACCGGCCAGCCACAAGGGCGAGGCGTGGGCCCGGCTGGGCGTGGACGTCGACCACGGCTTCAAGACGCTGTATGTCGTCAGCGCCGACAAGCGCCAGCAGGTCGCCAAGCTGAAGGCGCTGCTGAAGGACGCCGACGAGCTCTTCCTGGCGACGGACGAGGACCGCGAGGGCGAGGCCATCGCCTGGCACCTGCTGGAGACGCTCAAGCCCAAGGTTCCGGTACGCCGGATGGTGTTCCACGAGATCACCCCGCAGGCGATCCAGCACGCTGTCGACACCCCCCGCGAGCTCGACACCGCGCTGGTCGACGCCCAGGAGACCCGGCGGGTCCTGGACCGGTTGTACGGCTACGAGGTCAGTCCCGTGTTGTGGAAGAAGGTGATGCCAAAGCTGTCGGCGGGCCGCGTGCAGTCCGTCGCCACCCGGATCGTGGTCGAGCGCGAGCGCGCCCGGATGCGCTTCATCCAGGCCGGCTACTGGGACCTGGACGGCGTTTTCACCGCGCCCGAGCAGGCCGACCCGACGGCGCCGCGGACGCTGAACGCGACGCTGGTCGCGTTGGACGGCACGCGCCTGGCGACCGGCGCGAGCTTTGTGCAGGAGACCGGGGCGCTCAAGCCCGGCCTGGACGTCATCCTGCTCGACGAGGCCAGCGCGCGTGACCTGCAGGCCCGCCTGGCGGTCGCCGAGTTCGCCGTCCGGGCTGTCGACTCCCGGCCGTACACCCGCAAGCCGTACGCGCCGTTCATGACCAGCACGCTGCAGCAGGAGGCCGGCCGCAAGCTGCGCTATTCGGCGCAGCGCACGATGCAGACCGCTCAGCGGCTGTACGAGAACGGCCACATCACCTACATGCGTACCGACAGCAGCAACTTGTCGGAGACCGCCGTCAACGCCGCCCGTCAGCAGGCCCGCGAGCTGTACGGCCCGGAGTACGTACCGGATGCCCCGCGCCGCTACGCCAACAAGGTGAAGAACGCGCAGGAGGCGCACGAGGCCATCCGCCCGTCCGGCGACGTGTTCCGTACGCCGGGGGAGCTGGCCCGCGAGGTCTCCGGCGACGAGCTGCGGCTGTACGAGCTGATCTGGCAGCGCACCGTCGCCAGCCAGATGGCCGACGCCCGCGGCACCAGCTCGACGATCCGGCTGGGCGCCCGGACAGCCGACGGAACGGACGCGGAGTGGAGCGCCAGCGGGAAGGTCATCAGCTTTCCGGGCTTCCTGCGGGCGTACGTCGAGGGTAGCGACGACCCGGACGCCGAGCTCGAGACGGCCGAGCGGCGGCTGCCGCAGGTAGCGGTCGGCGACCGCCTCGGGGTCAGCAGCCTGGATGCGCAGGGCCACACCACAAACCCGCCGGCGCGTTACACCGAGGCCAGCCTGGTCAAGCGCCTGGAGGAGCTCGGCATCGGCCGGCCGAGCACGTTCGCGAGCATCATCACCACCGTGCAGGACCGCGGCTATGTGTGGAAGAAGGGCAGCGCGCTGGTCCCGACCTGGCTGGCGTTCGCCGTGGTGGGGCTGCTCGAGCGGCACTTCGGCCGGCTGGTCGACTACGACTTCACCGCCTCGCTCGAGGAGGACCTCGACGTCATCGCCGGCGGCGACGGCAACGGGGTGGACTGGCTGACCCGCTTCTACTTCGGCTCCGACACCGGCAAGGCGGGCGGCGTCGCCAGCCAGGGCGGGCTCAAGAAGCTGGTCGGGGGCAACCTCGACGAGATCGACGCGCGGGACGTCAACTCGATCGTGATCGGTCGGACCGATGACGGCGTCGAGGTGGTTGTTCGGGTCGGGCGGTACGGGCCGTACGTGCAGCTCGGCCGCGAGGAGGGGGCCGCGCGGGCGTCGCTGCCCGAGGACCTCGCGCCCGATGAGCTCACCGTCGCCCGCGCCGTCGAGCTCGCCAACGCCCCGAGCGGCGACCGGGTGCTCGGCCCCGACCCGACGACCGGCTATGACGTCATCGCCAAGGCCGGCCGCTACGGCCCGTACGTCAGCCTGGTGCTGCCGGCGGGGTCCGATGACAAGCCGCCGAGCGCCTCGCTGTTCGCCACGATGGACCTGGACAGTCTCACCCTGGAGCAGGCGCTCAAGCTGCTGACCCTGCCGAGGGTGCTCGGCGCCGACGACGGTGAGGAGATCACCGCGCAGAACGGTCGCTACGGCCCGTACGTCAGCAAGGGCAAGGAGTCCCGCAGCCTGGAGAGCGAGGAGGCGCTGTTCACCGTCTCGCTCGCCGAGGCACAGCACCTGCTGGCCCAGCCCAAGCAGTACGGCCGCCGCGCCGCCGCCCCCAAGGCGCCGCTGGCGATTCTGGGCAAGGACCCGGTGTCCGGCGGTGAGATGGTCGTCAAGGAGGGCCGCTTCGGGCCGTACGTCACCGACGGCGAGACCAACGCCAGCCTGCGCAAGGGCGACACCCCCGCCGGGCTCGAGGACGAGCGCGCATCCGAGCTGCTCGCCGAGCGCAGGGCCCGCGGCCCGGTCGTCAAGAAGTCCGCCCCGCGCAAGACGGCCGCTCCGAAGGCCGCGGCCAAAAAGGCCGCACCGCGCAGGACCGCTGCCCCGAAGAAAGCCGCCGCAAAGCAGGCGAAGCCCTCGGGCTGACCCGCCCGTACGCTGCTGGCGTGGCAACCGGGGTGTGGTGGCCCGGAGCGCTGCGGCACCGCGGCTTCCGGCGGCTGTACCTCGCCCTGGTTCTTTCGAGTTTCGGTGACTGGCTGGGCTTTCTTGCCACCACGGCGTTCGCTACCCAGCTGGTACAAGGTTTCGGGGCGCAGAGCTACGCCGTCGGGGGTGTGCTGGCCTTCCGGCTGCTGCCCGCCGTGCTGCTCGGACCGATCGCGGGGGTGCTGGCCGACCGGTTCGACCGGCGCGGCCTGATGGTCGTCACCGACCTGATGCGCTTCGCGTTGTTCGTCTCCATTCCGATCGTGCACACCCTGCTGTGGCTGCTGGTCGCGACGCTGCTCGTGGAGACCCTGAGCCTGTTCTGGATTCCGGCCAAGGAGGCCTCGGTCCCCAACCTGGTGGGGGACGACCTCGAGTCGGCCAACCAGGTCTCGCTGGTGGCGACATACGGCACGGCGCCACTCGCCGCGCTGGTGTTCGGCGTGCTGGGGCTGGTCGCCGGCAGCTCCGGGGTGTCCGCGGCCGACCTCGGCCTGTACGTGGACGCCGCGACGTTCCTGTTCGCCGCCCTGCAGGTCGCCCGGATCAGTGAGATCCCGCGCCGCTCGGACTCCCCGCCGGCTTCGTCCGCGCCGTCGGTCGTCAGCAGCATCCGCGAGGGGTTGGACTTCGCCCGCAGCAGTCCGGTCGTCAAGGGCGTCCTGGTGGCCATGCTCGGGGCGCTGGCAGCAGCAGGCACCGTCGTGGCCAACGGCAAGCTGTTCGCCACCACCGTCCTCAGGGGCGGTGACGCGGCCTTCGCGCTGCTGTTCGGCACCGTCTTCGTCGGCATCGCCCTCGGCGTGGCGCTCGGCCCACGGCTGCTCGGCGACCTGTCGCGCCGCCGGGCGCTCGGCCCGGTCATCACCTGCGCGGGCCTGTGCCTGGCCTTCATGGCCATCGTCCCGGTCCTCGCGCTCGTCGTGCTGGCCACCCTGCTGCTCGGGGCCTTCGCCGGCCTGGCGTACGTCCTGGGCCTGACCCTGCTCGGCCAGGAGGTCGACGACGAGGTGCGCGGACGCACCTTCGGGCTGGTCAACGCCTTGATGCGGATCGACCTGCTGCTCGTGCTGGCGGTCACCCCGCCGCTCGCCGGGGCGATCGGCCAGCGCAGCATCCGGCTGCCCGGCAACGGCCCCGGTGTGGTGGGCCTCAACGGGATCGCCGTGACGATGCTGGTCGGTGGACTGCTCGCCGTGCTCGTCGGGCTGGTGTCGTACCGCACCATGGACGACCGGCCCGGCGTACCGCTGCGCAGCGACCTGTGGGCGCTCATACACCGTGGTCGGGCCGTACCCGGGTTGCCCGGGGTGTTCGTCGCCTTCGAGGGTGGTGAGGGCGGCGGGAAGTCCACCCAGGTCGAGGCTGCAGCGGCCTGGCTGCGCACCCGCGGCCGCGATGTCGTCGTCACCCGCGAGCCGGGCTCGACGCCCGCCGGGGCTCGGCTGCGCGAGCTGCTGCTCGACCCGGACAGCGAGCTGTCGCCGCGGGCCGAGGCGCTGCTATACGCCGCCGATCGGGCGCAGCACGTCGACACCGTCATCCGGCCGGCACTCGAGCGCGGTGCGGTGGTCGTCACCGACCGCTACGTCGACTCCTCGGTGGCCTATCAGGGCGCCGGCCGAGCCCTCAAGGTCGACGAGGTCGCGAGGCTGTCGGCCTGGGGGACCGGCGGGATTCGGCCGGACCTGGTGGTGCTGCTCGACGTCGATCCGGCGGTCGGGCTGGGCCGCGCCGGCCGTCGGGGCACGCCCGACCGGATGGAGTCCGAGTCCGCCGACTTCCACGCTCGCGTACGGCAGGGCTTCCTTGCCCTGGCCGCGGCGGCTCCCGACCGCTACCTGGTGGTGCCCGCCGACCAGAGCGTCGCCGAGGTGACCGCCGCGGTGCGGGTCCGGCTGGAGCGGCTGGTGCCCGCGGCGGCGGTCGAGGTCGTGCCGGCGTGACCCCGTTCGAGGAGCTCGTCGGCCAGCCGGCCGTTGTCGACCAGCTCGAGACGGCTGCCCGAGACGCCCGCGCCGGCAGCCGGCGCGCGGGCTCAGGGCGGGGCGCCATGACCCACGCGTGGCTGTTCACCGGGCCGCCGGGCTCGGGGCGCTCGACGGCCGCGCGGGCCTTCGCCGCCGCGCTGCAGTGCTCGGCGCCGCTTGCAGGCGGCGGCCCGTGCGGGCAGTGCGCCGACTGCCACCAGGTGCTGGTCGGCACCCACCCCGACGTCGCGCTGATCGTCCCGGAGGGCCTGTCGCTCGGCGTGGCCGAAGCCCGCGAGATCATTGTGCGCTCGTCGCGGGCGCCGACCCGCGGTCGCTGGCAGGTGACCCTCATCGAGGATGCCGACCGGCTCACCGACGAGGGCGCCAACGCGGTGCTGAAGGCGCTGGAGGAGCCGCCGCCGCACAGCGTGCTGCTGCTGTGCGCCCCGAGCACCGAGGACCTGTTGGCGACCGTCCGGTCGCGCTGTCGGCTCGCCGCGCTGCACACGCCGCCGGCCGGCGCCGTCGCCCAGGTGCTTGTCGACCGGGACGGCGTCGATCCGGCGATGGCCGCGTTCGCCGCGCGTGCAGCGCAGGGCCACGTCGGGCGGGCCAAGCGGCTCGCCACCGATGAGCAGGCCAGAAGCGAGCGCCGTCACGCGCTGATGCTGCCCCGGTCGCTCGGCACGGTCGCCGCGGCCCTCACCGCCGCCCGCGAGCTCGTCGAGTCGGCAAAGGACGAGGCGGAGCGCCGGACGGCCCCGCGTGACGCGGCCGAGAGGGCCTCGCTGGAGAACGCACTGGGGGTGGGCGCGACCGGCCGGGGCATGACCGGCGGCCGCGGCAGTGCGGGCGCGGTGAAGGAGCTGGAGAAGCGGCAGAAGAGCCGGGGGACGCGGACCAGCCGCGATGCCCTCGACCGGGCCCTGGTCGACCTCGCGGCCTTCTACCGCGACGTGCTCGTCCTGCAGCTCGGCAGCGGCAGCGAGCTGGTCCACGGCGATCTGGGTGAACAGGCCGCGACGATCGCGCGGGCCACCACCCCCGAGTCGACGCTGTGCCGGATCGACGCCGTGCTGGGCTGCCGCACCGCCGTGCAGGCCAATGTCGCGCCGCTGCTTGCCGTCGAGGCGCTGGCGCTGGCGCTGCGTACAGCCTGACGAGCGAGGGCGGCCGGTCCCCTACACTCGCCACGGCAGTGCGCCGCCTTAGCTCAGTCGGTAGAGCACCTCACTCGTAATGAGGTTGTCCGGAGTTCGATTCTCCGAGGCGGCTCCACCCCTGACCTGCATGACAGGTCAGCACCACGCCCTCCATCGGATGGCGCGGTGCCATTTTGGTTGCTACTTGGGATCGCGACCTTCGTCGCGCCGCTCCCGGCCACGTCCCCGGGAGCCGGCCAGTTCCCCGTGCGGGTCCGCCGGTCGAGGGCCGAGGACGCCGCGCCCCAACGTTCTCAGGCAGTCCTGGACTGCCACTCTTGTGACCCCGTCGCCGCCCAGGCTCCTGGTGCGGCTCTGGTCGTGGAAGCCTCTCGCCAGCCGCGTGTGATCAGCCTTACACTTCGCTCGTGGCCTTGTCCCCCGCCGCTTGTGCTTCCCACATGGTTCCTTCGCGTCGACGACGGCCATCCGACGGCGACCGCTCGAACAGGAGTAGGGCCTCCCCGTCCTGCCTTCCAGACGCTCCGGCTCCGGAAGCTGATCGGCGCGGGGCGTCTCTGGCTCAGGGAGGGTGGCCGGATGCCAGAGTTCGCCCATGACATGAGGCGGGCGCTGGCGCGCGCTCGCGACGGCAAGCCCCTGGACGTCGGCGAGGCCACGGTCCTGCTCACCGCACGTGACCAGGCCCTGTCCGAGCTGATGGCGCACGCCGCGCGGGTCCGCGACGCGGGGCTGCAGCACGCCGGTCGACCGGGCGTCGTGACCTACAGCCGCAAGGTCTTCGTGCCGCTGACGCGGCTGTGCCGCGACCGCTGTCATTACTGCACCTTCGCGACGACGCCGCACCGGCTGCCAGCGCCGTTCCTGAGTGTGGACGAGGTGCTGCAGATCGCCCGGCAGGGCGCCGCGTTGGGATGCAAGGAGGCGCTGTTCACCCTCGGTGACCGGCCGGAGGCGCGCTGGCCGGCGGCGAGGGGGTGGCTGGACGAGGCGGGCTATGACAGCACCCTGGCCTATGTCCGGGCCTGCGCGGTGGCGGTGCTGGAGCAGACCGGCCTGCTGCCCCACCTCAACCC
>JAYVYM010000111.1:0-10866 GCA_043784245.1 Frankiales bacterium | reverse complement strand
CGGTCGGCGTGGTCCTGGTCACCGGCGGCGCAGGTCACGTCGACGACCAGCCGGTCAGGGTGGGACTCGGTGACGTCCAGGGCGGTGACGACGCCGCCGACGCTGCCGGCCGCGGTGGTCAGCAGGCCGACCGAGGCGGGGTCGGGCGGCACCTCGAGCCGGACCGTGATCGAGTACGACGCACTGGGAAGGGCCACCTGCGCATCGTGCCCCCTGCACCTGCGGGGGCTCGCGGGTAGGTGACGCTAGCGGGGTGCCATCCGGATCGCCCCGTCCAGCCGGATGACCTCGCCGTTGAGCATCGGGTTCTCGATGATGTGCTGGACCAGGGCGGCGTACTCCGCGGGGTCGCCGAGCCGCGACGGCATCGGCACCTGCGCGCCGAGCGACTGGCGGGCCGGCTCCGGCAGGCCCGCCAGCATCGGGGTGTCGAACAGCCCGGGCGCGATCGTCATGACCCGGATCAGCTTGTCGGCGAGGTCCCGGGCGATCGGCAGGGTCATGCCGACGACGCCGCCCTTGCTGGCGGAGTAGGCCGCCTGCCCGATCTGGCCGTCGAAGGCCGCGGCGCTCGCGGTGTTGACGATCACGCCGCGCTCGCCGGCGACCGGCTCGGTCTGCGCGATGGCCGCCGATGCCAGCCGGATGACGTTGAACGTACCGATCAGGTTGACCGTGACGACGCGGGCGAACTGCTCCAGTGGCAGCGGGCCGTGACGCCCGAGCACCCGGCCGGCGGTGCCGATCCCGGCGCAGTTCACCGCGACGCGCAGCGGGCCCATCGTGCCCGCCAGCTCGACGGCAGCCTGGACGGATGCCTCGTCGGTGACGTCGGTCGCTGCGAAGGCGCCACCCAGGCTGCGGGCCACCACCTCGCCGCTGCTGCCCGGCAGGTCGGCGATGACGACGGCGGCCCCCGCCCGGGCGAGCGCCGTGGCGGTGGCGAGGCCCAGGCCGCTGGCGCCCCCGGTGACGAGGGCGGCGGTACCGGCGAGCTGCACGAGCTGACCTCCAGGTGGGGAAGCGCACGCTACCTGCGGCGGGCCCGTCGGGCCCGGCCGGTCAGCTCGCCGAGCAGCGCCTCGGCCTCGGCCTGCGACCGGTGGTGGGCGACTGCCCCGGGCAGCCGCCTGCCTGCCGAGTCGGCGTGCACGCTGGCCAGGCCCAGCCGGCGCTGCCACGGGCCCTGCGTCAGCCGCAGGCTCTGCACCCGGGCCAGCGGCACGATGTCGGTGGTGGTGGTGAACGCCCCGCGGGTCGTCACCAGGTGTCGGTCGTCCAGCCCCCACCGCAGCCGCCGGGCCGACCGGGGCGCCCGCAGCCGGGCCGAGCGCGGCGGCAGCTGTCCGAGCGGCGGCAGGGCGGCGCCGAGCACCCGGTCAACCAGTCGGAGCGCGAACTCGCGGGGCGCCACCGGCAGCAGCGCCCGCGTCGTGGCCTGCTCCTCCCCGCGGGTGGCGGTGTAGCCGGCGACGTCGACCTCGACCCGCACCCAGTGCAGCCGCCGCCACAGCAGCGGCTCGCGGACCCGGACGGTCTGCACCCTGCCGTACGGGATGGTCTGGGCGCGGGTGTCGAGCAGGCCGTGCCGTAACCGCAGACCGTCCGGCGACTCGGCGACGGTGAAGCCGTACTCGACCAGCAGCTTGCGTACGACGACCCCGCCGGTGGCCAGCAGCAGCGGCAGCACCCCCGCGAGCAGCGCCGGCAGGGTGCCCGGCGCCACGGCCGCCGCGACGGCGAGGGCGATCAGCAGCAGGCCGGCAAGGATGGCCGGCACACCGAGCAGCGCCGACCCGATCAGCGCGCCCAGCGGCACCGCCACCAGCACTGCTTCGGGCGCGTCGACGCCGGCGTCGGGCGCTCCGGAGGCGCGCGCCAGCAGCCGGGTGCGTACGTGATGCGCGTCGCCCTCCGACAGGTAGGCAAGCGGTGCCTCGGTCTTGCCGCCGCCCGCCACTTCCAGCCGGAGCTCGGCCAGGCCGAACGTGCGGGCTGCCAGCGACCGGACGATGTCGACGCTCTGCAGCCGGGCCAGCGGCACCCGGCGGCTGCGTTTGCGCAAGACACCGCTGTCGACCTGCAGCTCTGTAGCGGTGAGCCGGTAGCGCGTCGTGCGCCACGCGACGACCCCCACGGCAAGCCCGACCGGCAGGACGGCCAACAGGCCGAGCAGCAGCACCGGGACCGAGGCGCTGCGCAGGCCCTGCTGCCCGACGACGGCGAGCACCGCGAACAGGAAGCGGCCGCCGCGCAGCAGTGGCGTCAACGGGTGCAGCCGGGACCACTGCGAACCGGCGGATGTGACCGGCCCGCTCACACCCCCGCCGCGCGGGCCTCGCCGAGCGCGGCCAACCGGTCCCGCAGGCGGGCCGCCTCGGCGCTGCGCAGGCCGGGTATCCGGGCCTCGGTGGCTGCCGCAGCCGTGTGCAGGACAAGCGTGGCCAGCCCGTACCGGCGGTCCAGCGGGCCGGCGGTGACGTCGACGTACTGCATCCGGCCGTACGGCACGACGCTGGTGCGGCGGATCAGCACGCCGCGGCGCAGCAGCAGGTCGTCCTCGCGCTCGACATAGCCCCACCCCGCGAACCGGCGTGCGACCGCCGGTAGGGCACACCCGATGAGCGCGCCGCCGGCGACGAGGACGGCGGCCGCGGGCAGCAGCTTGGACAGCGCGACAAGGACAGCAGCGACCACGACGGCGGGAAGCCCGATCAGCACCAGGCACTCCAGCCGTCGCAGTCGCAGCAGCGCCGGGTCGAGAGGCTGCCAGGACGGCTCACCCGGGGCGGTCACAGCCGCCTGCGGGGTCATCCGCGAACCCTAGCGACGCGCCCTGCGTACCAGCAGCCACACCAGGGCCAGCGCGGCGGCCAGCAGCCCGGCGGGTCGGGCGAGGGGCTTGGCGGAGCGCTTCAGCTGGGCCACCGCGAGCGGTCGGACGGCGGCGGGCCGGCCCAGGCGTACGTGCCGCGATCCGGTCAGCAGCCGGCCGACGGCGCTGTCCACGTCGGCGCCAACGGTCGCCACCAGGCCGTCCGGGCCGCTGACCTCGATGACCGCGCCCTCGTCGTGCAGGACGTCGGCGACGCCCGACAGCGCGGCCGGACCGGTCGTGACCGAGCCGAGCGCAGCGTCCCAGGCGGCGACGGGATCAGCGGCGTGGACGCGCAGCACGCGCCCGTCGCCGGTGACCGTGCCCGACGTCGCGCCGCCCGGACCATCGACGCTGAAGGACAGCTCCCCGTCGAAGGCCAGCGGCACAGGTCAGGCCCTCGCCGCGCCCGCGCTGTCGCGGTCGGTCGTGGTGATCCGCAGGGTGCCGTTGAGCTTCCAGGTCGCACGGGGCGCGTCCGGCCCGGTGTCGCGGGGTACCTCGACGGCCATGTCGACGAAGGAGTAGTCGATGACGGCGCCCTTACCGGTGAGGTAGGCCCACATCTCCTTCCCGAGGTCGGTCCAGTCGACGACGTCCTTGTGGGTGATGCCGTTGGCGGCGGTCTTAGCGGGGGTGCTCATGGGATCTCCTGCTCTCGGGTGCGTACGAAGGTCGTACCGTTCGGTAGACGTGCCGCTCCTCACGATGTCCCGGGAGGACGTCGTCAACCGTTGCTGCGACCATGCATGTCATGGCCTCCTGGCGCGAGTCGGACGGGCGGACCCGCGTTCTGGTGATCGGGTTCGCCATCGTCGCCTTTGCCGGGATCGTCATCACCGCGGTCTTTAACCACCTGCTTGCCGGTGACACCCGACAGCTGGTGGTCACCATGCAGCAGGGGGTCAGTGAAGCGGATCGCGACACAGTCAAGCAGGCCTGCGGGTCGTTGCCGGGCATCTCGCTGGTCGCCGACCGGGGCGCCGCCGACAAGCAGTTCCGCTTCCCGGTGCGCTTCCTGATCGGTGGCAGCACGCCCCGGCAGGAGGCGGCGCTGGAGGCGTGCGTCAACGGCTACCCGCAGCTCGTACGCGGCCAGCTGTCCGAGGGCGACCGCTAGGCCGCGAGCCGGGCCAGCTCGTCCACCGTCAGCTCCAGGTCGCACGCCGCCACCGAGTCCAGGATCGACGCCGACCGGCGGGCGCCCGGGATCGGGATGACGACGTCGGCCTGGGCGAGCTCCCAGGCCAGCGCGACCTGCTGGGGCGAAACGCCGCGCTCGGCGGCAACCTCGGCGAACGCCGCGTGCTCCCGGCCGAGTCCGGCAGCCCGGGTGGCGCCGCCGAGCGGGGACCACGGCAGGAAGGCGATGCCGTGCCGGGCGCAGAGCTCCAGCTCGGGCCGCGATGACCGGAAGGCCGGCGAGAACTCGTTCTGCACGGCGGCCAGCTGTGTCGTCGCCAGGGCCAGCTCGATCTGGTCGACGTCGGCGTTGCTGATGCCCACCAGGCGCACCTTGCCCTCCTGGCGGAGCTCCTCGAGCGCGCCGAGCGACTCGGCGTACGGCACGCCCGGGTCAGGCCGGTGGTACTGGTAGAGCCCGATCGCCTCGACACCGAGGGCCTGCAGCGACGCCTCGCAGGCGGCGCGCAGGTGCTGCGGGCTGCCGTCGAGCGCCCACGAGCCGTCCGGCGGGCGGGTGTGGCCGCCCTTGGTCGCGACCAGCACCTGGGAGGCGTCGCCGCCCCAGGTCGCGAGCGCCTTCGCGACGAGCCGCTCGTTGTGGCCGACGTCGTCGTGGCCCACGCTGTAGGCGTCGGCGGTGTCGATGAGGGTGACGCCGGCGTCGAGGGCGGCGTGCACCGTACGCATTGCCTGCGGCTCGTCGGGCCGGCCCTGCACCGACAGTGGCATCGCGCCCAGGCCGATGGCGCTCACGGTCAGGTCGGCCAGTCGTCGCTGCTGCACGGGTGTCTCCAAGGGTTGGGTGGCTGCGGACGGCCCGTACCCGCGGGCCTAGGGTCGGACTCCCCCGCCCTCTGACCCGGCGGGCCGAACCAGGAGGTAGGCAGTGGTGCACGAGGTCCGCGGAGTGATCGCCAGGGGCAAGGGTGCCCCGGTCACGGTCGAGACGGTGCTCGTCCCCGATCCCGGGCCCGGTGAGGCGCTGGTGCAGGTGCAGGCCTGCGGGGTGTGCCACACCGACCTGCACTACCGCGAGGGCGGCATCAACGACGACTTCCCGTTCCTGCTCGGGCACGAGGCCGCGGGCGTGGTGGAGGCCGTCGGCGAGGGCGTCACACACGTGCAGGCCGGCGACTTCGTCGTGCTGAACTGGCGGGCGGTCTGCGGCGAGTGCCGGGCCTGCCGGCGCGGCCGCCCCTGGTACTGCTTCAACACCCACAACGCGACGCAGCCGATGACGCTGGCCGATGGCACCGCGCTCAGCCCGGCGCTGGGCATCGGTGCGTTCATCGAGAAGACGCTGGTCGCCGGCGGCCAGTGCACCAAGGTCGACCCGGCCGCCGACCCCGCCGCCGCCGGCCTGCTGGGCTGTGGAGTGATGGCCGGCTGGGGCGCGGCGGTCAACACCGCGCCGGTCCGGCAGGGCGACACGGTCGCGGTGCTCGGCTGCGGCGGTGTCGGTGACGCGGCGATCGCCGGCGCCGTGTACGCCGGCGCCCGGCAGGTCATCGCGGTCGACCTCGATGACCGCAAGCTCGCGTGGGCCAGGGACTTCGGGGCCACCCACACCGTCAACGCCGGCAGCGGGGACGTCGTCGAGGCGCTCCGCGCGCTGACCGGCGGCTTCGGCCCGGACGTCGTCATCGACGCCGTCGGCCGCCCGGAGACCTTCCGGCAGGCCTTCGATGCCCGCGACCTCGCCGGCACCGCCGTGCTGGTCGGCGTACCGAGCCCGACGATGGTCCTGGAGCTCCCGCTGATCGAGGTCTTCGGCCACGGTGGTCAGATCAAGAGCAGCTGGTACGGCGACTGCCTGCCCGAGCGCGACTTCCCCCTGCTGGTCGACCTGTGGCAGCAGGGCCGCTTCCCGCTCGACAAGTTCGTCAGCGAGCGGATCGGCCTGGACGAGGTCGAGGAGGCGTTCCACAAGATGGAGCGCGGCGAGGTCCTGCGGTCCGTGGTCGTGCTGGAAGCACGCGAGCACGGGACCGTGCTGGAAGCACTCGAGCACGGGACCGTGCTGGACGGGGCAGAGCTCTGATGACCGCGCGGGTCGAGCACCTGGTGACGAGCGGGACATTCAGCCTGGACGGGCAGAGTTTCGATGTCGACAACAACGTCTGGCTGCTCGGCGACGACGACGAGGTCATCGTCTTCGACGCCCCGCACGACGCGGCCGCCATCGCCGCAGCGGTCGGCGACCGTACCGTCGTCGCGATCGCCTGTACGCACGCGCACGACGACCACGTCCGGTGCGCGCCGGAACTGGCCGAGCAGCTGTCGGCCGAGATTCTGCTGCACCCCGACGACCGGGTGCTGTGGGACCTGACGCATTCGCGTCGTGAGCCGGACGGCGCGCTGCGCGACGGGATGGTGCTGGAGGTCGCCGGGGCCCAGGTGCACGTGCTGCACACCCCGGGGCACGCGCCGGGCGCGGTCTGCTTCTCGGTGCCCGACCTGGGGTTGCTGTTCAGCGGCGACACCCTGTTCTCCGGCGGCCCGGGCGCGACGGGGCGCTCCTACAGCGACTACGGGACCATCCTGGACTCGATCCGCACGCGGCTGTTCACGCTGCCGCCGGAGACCGTCGTGCACACCGGGCACGGCGACGACACGACGGTGGGTGTCGAGGCGCCGTCCTACGACGAGTGGGTACGACGCGGCTCGTGAAGCCGCGCATCACAGAGCCACTCGTCACGCCGCCACTCGTCACGCCGCCACTCGTCACCGAACCGCTGCTCGCGCAGCGCTGGAGCCCGCGGGGCTTCGACGAGTCGCACGTGCTGACGTTCGGGGACCTGCTGCCGCTGCTCGAGGCGGCCCGCTGGGCGCCGTCGTCGGGCAATACCCAGCCGGCCCGCTGGCTGGTGACCCTGCGCGGGGAGCCGGCGCACGCCCGGCTCGTCGACTGTCTGTCCGGTGGCAACCAGCCGTGGGCGCCTCGGGCATCGGCGCTGCTGGTGGCCGTCGCGACGCAGGCGGGTGACGACGGTCGCCCCTACCCCTGGCACCTGCACGACACCGGCCAGGCGGTCGCCCACCTGACCGTGCAGGCCGCCGCCCAGGGACTGCTGGTGCACCAGATGGGCGGCTTCGACGCGGACCGCATCCGCCACGAGTTTGGCCTGTCCGACGTGCAGCGGCCCTCCGTCGTCGTCGCGGTCGGGGTGCTGGGCGGCCCGCCCCTGCCACCCGAGCTCGCCTCGCGGGAGGCTCGGGTGCGCACTCGCCGCCCGCTGTCCGAGCTCGTGCTGCCGTCCGCCCCCGATGACCTGCCCGGCCCCCGCCTGGCTCCGTGACGCCCGCCCGCTGCCCCCGTCCGACCCGTCCGCGCGGCCGGCTGGACATTGTGTGCGAAATCAGTTGAGGTAGCACACAAAGTTCGGCAATTTGGCGCCGTATGTGCATGTGTGCGCACAAATGCGGCGTACTTTGTGTGCTTGATCGGCGTTTCCACCACACAATGTCCAGGTGAGCATCAGCCGGTCGGCTCACGGAGGCGCCGGACAGACCCACGAGCCCAGCCGCCGAACGCACCGATCGCCCCGGCGATGCCGATCAGCGCACCCGACAGCCAACGGGCCTCCCGGTCGCTGACGGCCGGGTCGACCCCGGACTCCGCCAGCCGCCGCGCCTTGGCCCGGAACACCGCCCACGCAGCCGTCGTGACCGCGCTGTCTCACCCGGACGGCCCGGTTGTCACGCTTCGCGCACGTCGCGGATAACCGGCTGTGAGGCCGGCGCCGCCAGCCGGTAGCCGCGCTTGACCACGGTCTCGACCACCACGCCGGCCGGGCCGAGCGCGCTGCGCAGGCGTCCGACGGTCATCTCGACCGCGTGCTCGTCGCAGCCACCGTCGCTCCACACCTCGCGCAGGATCGCCGCCCGTGACAGCACGGCGCCCTCGGCACGTACCAGCGCCGCGAGTACGCCGACCTGGCGGCCGGTGAGGTCGACCGGGCTGCCGTCCACCAGGACGAGGTGGCCGCGTAGCTCCAGCTGGTGCTGTCCGGCCGTCAGCCGCCGGCTCTGCCTGGCCGGCAGCTGCTCCACCACGGTGCGCACCAGCGCGCCGAGCCGGAAGCGCTCGGGCTGCACCACCGGTATGCCTTCCCGCACCAGTGGCTCAGCGGTGACCGGGCCGACGCAGGCGACCAGCACCTGGCCGCGCAGCGCGGCCAGCATGGCGGAAAGGCGGTCCTGCTCCCGGGCGGTTGCGAGCAGCGAGACCACGGCCGGGGCGCTGGTGAACGTCAGGCAGTCGATCTGCCCGGCGGTCAGCTGCTCGACCAGCCGGCGCAGCGGCCGGACGTCTTCCGGCGGCACCCATCGGTACACCGGCACCTCCAGCACCTCCGCGCCGGCTGCGCGCAGGGCGCCGCAGAACTCCGGCAGCGGCTCGCCGTGCAGCTGTACGACGACCCGGCGGCCCCGGACGCCCTCCTCGAGCAGCCGGACGAGCACCTCGTCGGTCGACTCGCTGTCCGGCGCCCACGCCTCGGTCAGCCCCGCCGCACGGACCGCCCCCTTCGCCTTCGGGCCGCGGGTCAGCAGCTCGGAGGAGGCGAAGGCCGCCCGCAGCTGCTCGCCGAGCCCCCAGCCGTCGGCGGCCTCCATCCAGCCGCGGAAGCCGATGCCGGTGGTCGCGACGACGACGTCCGGGGCAGCCGCCAGACAGGCGCGCGTCGTCGTCAGGAGCTCCTCGTCGTCGCCGGTCGGCACGATCCGGATCGCCGGCGCCTCCACCACCCGGGCGCCGCGTCGCTCGAGCAGTCCGGTCAGCTCCGCTCGGCGACGGGCAGCCGTCACCGCCACGGTGAAGCCGGCCAGCGGCAGCTCCTCCACGCATCCTCCTGGTGTCTCGGCCCGCGGACCGCAGACCGGTGCAGGGTCCCCGCCCCGCGTCCCAGGCGTGTCACATCTGACCACCAGTTGTGTTCGCACGCCGTGCAGTGCTCCCGATGCGCACCCCGTCACCTGCCCGGAACACCGGCGACACAGCCGCGGAACGCCGCATCGGCACGGTCAGTGGGCCGACCGCCACCGCCTGTCCGTACTGCGCCCTGCAGTGCGCGACGACATTGGAACCCGACTCGGCGTGCACCTGCGCGCCCGCGCGGTCGAGGTCACCGGCTGTCGACACGTCACCGGCGTCGGCCTCGCTGACGGCTGCCAGGTCGAGGGCGAGCAGGTCGCGCTGTCCGGACGACCGAGGGGGCCCTGTTCGCGCTGAGCAATGCCGACCCGTACATCGGGGCGATGGTGCTCTCGCGCGGGATCGTCGGCAGCCGGGGTGACCGGCCGACCGTCGCGAGCCCGATGTACAAGCAGGTGTTCGACCTGGAGACCGGGTCGGACCTCGACGACCCGTCGGTATGGGTGCCCACGTACCCCGCCAGGGTGCGGGCCGGGGTGGTCGAGGTGGCGATGCGCCAGCAGGTCCGGCTGCCGGCCTGACCGCCGGCACGTACCGTCGCCGGGTGGCCGCTGCACGGGAGGGCCCGGCCGTGGGCTGGGACGAGGCACGACGGCTCGCTCACGGCGCCGGCCGGGCACTGCCCACGGTGGTGCTGAATCTGGCCGAGGCGCTGGGGGAGGTGCTGGCCGAGCCGCTCTGGGCGCTGGCGCCCCTGCCGGCCGTCGACACCTCGGCGATGGACGGCTGGGCGGTGCGCGGCCCTGGCCCGTGGCGGGTGGCCGGCCGCACCCTGGCCGGTGACCCGCCGCCGCCGCCGCTCGCTGACGGGGCCGCCCGAGAGGTCGCGACGGGCGCGCCCGTGCCGTACGGCGACGGTGTCGTGCCGTACGAGGACGGCGTGCTGCTCGGCGACGAGCTGACCGCCGAGCCGCCCCGCGGCCGGCACGTCAGACGGGCCGGCGAGGAGTGCGCCCCGCGTACCGCTGTGCTGGACGCGGGATCGGTCCTGCGGCCGGCGGCCCTCGCGCTGGCCGCGGCGCTCGGCTACGACGTGCTGCGGGTGCTGCCCCAGCCGGGGGTGGTCGCGCTGGTGACCGGCGACGAGCTGCTCACCTCGGGCGCGCCGCGCCCCGGCCGGGTCCGCGACGCCATCGGCCCGCTGCTGCCCGGGACCGTGGCGGCGCTGGGGGGGCGGCTGACGGCGCTGCGGCATGTCGGCGACGCACCGGAGGCACTGGCCGGAGCACTCGCCACCGCCGGTGGGGACCTCGTGCTGACCAGCGGCGCGTCGTCGCACGGCCCGGCCGACCACCTCGCCGGCGCGCTCGCCGAGCTCGGCGCCCACGTGTTGTTCGACGGCGTCGACGTGCGCCCCGGGCACCCGCAGACCCTTGCCCGGCTACCCGACGGGCGGCTGGTCGTCGGGCTGCCCGGCAACCCGCTGGCCGCGCTCGCCGCGCTGGTGACCACCGCGGGGCCCTTACTGGCGGGGCTCGCCGGACGGCCGCTGCCGGTGCTCGGCTGCGCCCGGCTGACCGATGCCGTCAGCGCGGGGCCCGGTACCCGGCTGGTTCCGGTCCGCCTGACCGCCGGCCTGGCCAGACCCACCGGGCACGCGGGTGCGGCGATGTTGCGGGGTGCCGCCTCCGCCGACGCGTTCGCCGTCCTGGACGTCGACACGCCGGCCGGCGGCAACGTCCGGGTCAGCCCGGTGTACTGAGCGGAGCCCCGGCCCGCCGGGCACCGCGGTGACGCCGGCTCAGCCGGCCTGCCGCGCGCCGCCGATCGGGATGACCGTGCTGGTGCCGTCGTGGGTCCACAGCAGGGTGGCAGCGCCCGAGCCACCTTTGATGGCCAGGTCGAAGCCCACGGCTGTCTCGGTCTGCTC
>JAYVYM010000110.1:0-14194 GCA_043784245.1 Frankiales bacterium | reverse complement strand
CCCTTACAGCCACGGCCTGCCCCTTGCGGGTGCAACCCGACATCACCAGTCGGAATAAATTCCGACCTACGCAGATGACGCGCCACAATCGGCGTGTTCATAGCACGGAAGATTTCGGACAGCACCTCATGGGTGTTGGAGCCATCGCGCTCGCCCATTTGCTCCACGCTGTGGGTGAACAGGCCCTCGCCGTTGAAGATGTCGGTGTCTTCGGCAAAAAAACAGAATACCAGCCGCGCCATGAAGTGGTTCATGTCAGTGCGGCGCTCGTCTTTGGCCCAGTCCGGGTTCTCGCGCAGCAGTTCGACGTACAACTTGTTCAGGCGCCCGGTGGCGCGCACGTCGACGGGGTTGTCCTTGATCTCCTTGATGGTGGAGATGCCGGCCAGCGGCAGGAAGAAGCCGAAGTGGTTGGCCTCGGCACTGGTGGGTCGGTTGCGTGACAGCTCGCACAGGTCGGCGAATGTCGTCAGGATCTCGAGCTCCCCATGCAGCAGCTCGGGATCGTCGACCGACCGGTCGGCGCAGGCTGCGGTGTACTCGGCGACCAGCCGGCGCGCGCGCAGCGCACTGACGTCGTAACCGGTGATCAGCGCCCGCAGCGCCGCGAGCAGCGCCGGGACCGTACTGCGTGCGGCGGCGTCCGCCGAGCCGGGCAGGACGACCCGCTCGCCTTCGGCGACGAGGGCGTTCCCTCCCGCGCGGTCCAGCCGCAGCAGCGCAGCGCCCGCGTCGACCTGGGAGTTGACGGTGACCAGCACCTCGCGCACGCAGGCGGCGTAGGGCGCGCGTACCGGCGTCTCCATCTTCATGCTCTCGAGGACCACGACGATCTGACCCGGCTCGACGCTCTCGCCGGCCGCGGTGCGCACCGCGACGACCACCGCCGGTGCAGGCGCCCGGAGCAGCCCGGCCTCGTCCTGCGCGACCCGGTGGGAGGTGCCGTCGACCTCGACCAGGTGCGACGTCGCCCCGCCCGCCACCACCACCTGGTGCCGTCGGTCGCCGATCGTCGAGCGGCTCTCGAGGGCGCTCTGCCGGCCGATCTCCACCTCGACGACGGCCCCGTCGAGCTCGACGCGGTAACGACCCCTGCTGACCTGCGCGACGGTGAGCCGGTAGCTCTGGCCGCGCAGCCCGAGCTCGACCGTACGGCCGACGTCGGAGCCGGCCCGTGGCCGGCCCCCACGTGCCGAGGCGAGAAACGCCGCCCGCTCGACGGCCTCCTCGGCGTCGTAGGCGTCGATCGCGACGTGGATCAGGGCCACGTGGGCGAGCCCGGCGGCAGCCTCCCCGGAGCCGGCCGTACCCACCCGGTCGAGCCAGCCGGTGTCGGCGGTACCGGCCACGACCTCGGGCCGGGCGAGCAGGTCGAGCAGGAAGGCCTTGGTCGTCGTCCCGCCGCGCAGGACGACGGTCGTCTCGCGCAGCGCGCAGCGCAGCCGAGCCAGCGCCTCGGGCCGGTCGCGCCCCCAGGCGATGACCTTGGCCACCATCGAGTCGTAGTCAGCCGGGATGACCTCGCCGACGGCAAGGCCGGTGTCGACCCGTACGCCGGGCCCCGAGGGCAGCTGCAGCAGCTCGACCGTGCCGGGCGAGGGCGCGAAGTCCTGCTCCGCGTCCTCGGCGTTGAGCCGGGCCTCCACCGCGTGCCCGTGCTCCGCCGGGGGGTCGCCCAGCAGCTGTCCGCCTGCCGCAACATGCAGCTGCAGCTTGACGATGTCGATCCCGGTCGTCGCCTCGGTGACCGGGTGCTCGACCTGCAGCCTGGTGTTGACCTCCAGGAAGGTGAACAGCTCCTCCTGTGGCTCGTACAGGAACTCCACCGTGCCGGCGCCGACATAGTCGGCGGCCTTGACCAGGGCGCGCGCGGCGGTACGCAGATCGGCCACCTGCTCCGGCCGCAGCACCGGCGAGCTCGACTCCTCGATGAGCTTTTGATTGCGCCGCTGGACCGAGCAGTCGCGCAGCCCCGGGGTCCACACCGCACCGTGCGCGTCGGCGATGACCTGCACCTCGATGTGCCGGCCGCCCTCGACGAGCCGCTCCAGGAACACGACCGGGTCACCGAAGGTGCGCTGAGCCTCGCCCTGCGTACGGGTGAAGGCGTCGGCCAGCTCCTCGGCGGCGCGCACGATGCGGATGCCGCGGCCGCCGCCGCCGCTCCTGGCCTTGATGATCAGCGGGTAGCCGATCACGTCGGCGTGCCGTCGAGCCTCGGCCAGGCCCTCGACGGGGCCACCGCTCCAGGGCGCTACCGGTACTCCGCACTGCTCCGCGAGCAGCTTCGCCTCGATCTTGTCGCCGAGCCGGCGCATCGCCTGGGGTGACGGACCGATGAAGACCACATCGAGGCTCGCGCACAGCTCGGCAAAAGCCGGGTCCTCGGCCACGAAGCCCCAGCCGACCCAGGCCGCGTCCGCGCCGCTCTCCTGCAGCGCCCGGCCGAGCTCCGCGTGGTCGAGGTAGGGGCTGCCGGTTCCGGTCTCGCGCAGCAGCACCGCCTCATCGGCGGCCCGCACGAACAGCGCCCTTCGCTCGGCCTCGGTGTGCAGCGCGATGACCCGGGTGTGCCGGTCGTGCTCCTCGTTGAGCTCGCGCACCGCCCGGATCAGGCGGACCGCCGGCTCTGCCCTGTTCACGACGGCTATGCGCTCGAACACCGCGGACCCCCCTCGCCGACCTGACCGCAGCCTGTCACGCCGGGTCCGGCGAGCCGCCCTCAGCCGTCGTGGATGCCCCCAGCGCCGTGACCGCGGCGGTGGCCGCAGCCTCGTCCTGCTCGCCGGTGCCACCGCTGCCACCGATCGCGCCGAGCAGCACGCCGTCGCGGTAGACCGGCACGGCGCCGGTCTGTGGCGTGTACGCGCCGTGCGTCACCGTCGTCAGCGCCCCGGCGAAGTTCGGCATCGACGCCATCTTCTCCTTCTGGGCGGCGCTCGGGGTGCCGTACGCGGCCGCCGTCCACGCCTTGCCCTGCGCGACGGTCGCGGTGATCCACGGCGCGCCGTCCATGCGCACCAGCGCGAGCAGGTGGCCGCCGGGGTCCATGACCGCGAAGGCCATCGGCACACCGGCCTGCTCGGCGGCGGTTCGAGCGGCGGCGCAGAGCGCCAGGGCCTCGTCAGCGGTCAGCATGACCACATCCTGCCCGCCCAGGTGCCCGGCGGCGGCCACCTGGTGGCAGGGTTCCGGTCATGCAGCCCGAAGCCCAGACCACCGCCGGCACCGTTCGCGGGACCGAGCGCGACGGCGTCGCCACCTTCAAGGGCATCCCGTACGCCGCCCCGCCATTCGGCGACCTGCGCTTCGCCGCGCCGGCGCCGCCGGCGGCCTGGGGCGGCGTCCGCGAATGCGTGGCGTACGGCCCGACAGCCCTCAAGCCGCCCTACCCCGCCCCGATCGACGCGCTGCTGCCCGAGCCGTCCGTACCGGGCGAGGATGTGCTCAACCTCAACGTCTGGGCGCCGGTCGGTGCAGCCGCGCTGCCGGTACTGGTGTGGATCCACGGCGGGGCGTTCATCAACGGCTCGGGTGGGGTCCCCCAGTACGACGGCGGCGCGTTCGCCCGGGACGGGGTCGTCACCGTGACCATCAACTACCGGCTCGGCGTCGACGGCTTCCTGCACTTCGGCGACGACGGCCCGGCCAACCGCGGGCTGCTCGACCAGATCGCCGCGCTGGAGTGGGTGCGCGACAACATCGCAGCCTTCGGCGGCGACCCGGCGCGCGTGACGATCGCCGGCGAGTCGGCCGGCGCGATGAGCGTGACCTCGCTGCTGGCGATGCCGCGGGCGCGCGGGCTGTTCGGCCGGGCGGTCGCGCAGAGCGGCGCGGGCCACTTCGCGCTCACACCCGGGACGGCGTCGAAGGTGGCTGCGGCTGTTGCCGAGCGGCTCGGCGTGCCGCTCACCCGCGAGGCGTTCGCGGCCGTCGAGCCCGAACGGCTTGTCGAGGCCCAGTTCGCGGTGTCGCTGCAGATCCAGACGACCCCCGACCCGGCGCTCTGGGGAGAGATCACCGTCAACCTGATGGCTTTCGAGCCGGTCATCGACGGCGACGAGCTCCCCACCTTGCCGGTCCGCGCGGTCGAGGGCGGCGCGGCGGCCGGCGTCGACCTGCTGGTCGGCACCAACTCCGACGAGTTCTCGCTGTTCCTGGTCCCCAGCGGGATCGTGGACCTCATCGACGACAACGTCCTGGCGATGGTGCTGGCCGGCTACGGCCTGCCGGCCGACGCGCTCGCGGCCTACCGCAGTGCGCAACCGACGGCGACGCCGGGCGAGCTGATGATCGCGGTCGCGTCCGACTGGTTCTTCCGACTGCCGGCGCTGCGCCTGGCGGAGGCCCGCGCCGGCGGGCCGGGCAGGACGTTCGTCTACGAGTTCGCCTGGCCCAGCCCGCAGTTCGGTGGGCGGCTCGGCGCCTGCCACGCGATCGAGGTGCCGTTCGTGTTCGACACCCTGCATGCGCCCGGGAGCCCGGCGATCTCCGGCGACGCCGCGCCGCAGGAGCTGGCCACGGTGATGCACCGCGCGTGGGTCGACTTCGTCACGACCGGCGACCCCGGCTGGCCGTCGTACGACCTGGCGGCCCGGCCCGTGCAGGTCTTCGGCACCCTCACCTCGGTCGTGCCCGACCCGGGCGGCGAGCAGCGGGCCCTGTGGGACGGCATCCGCATCTAGTCCCTGGCTCAGTGCTGGCTCTGGGACCGCCACAGGTCGACGTCACCCTCGGTGGCGTAGCGGTCGATCTCGGCGAGCTCATCGGCGCCGAAGTCGAGCTGCTGCAGCGCGGCGACGTTCTCCTCCAGCTGCCGCACGCTGCTGGCACCGATCACCAGCGAGGTCATCCGCGGGTCGCGCAGCGCCCACGCCAGCGCCAGCTGCGCGAGGCTCTGGCCGCGCCGCTCGGCGACGGCGGCCAGGCCGCGCAGCCTGGCGACGTTGTCCTCGGTCAGCACGTCCTTGCTCAGCGAGCCGTACGTCGCCATCCGCGAGCCCGCCGGCACGCCGTCCAGGTACCGGCTCGTGAGCAGGCCCTGGGCGAGCACCGTGAAACCGATGCAGCCGGCGCCGCAGTCCTCCAGGACGTCCAGCAGCCCGTCGTCCTCGACCCAGCGGTTGAGCATCGAGTACGACGGCTGATGGATCAGCAGCGGCGTACCGAGCTCGCGCAGGATGCGGGCGGCCGCGGCGGTCCGGGCCGGGCCGTAGGAGGAGATCCCGACGTACCGCGCCTTGCCCGACCGCACGGCGGTGTCGAGCGCGCCCATCGTCTCCTCGAGCGGGGTCTGCGGGTCGGGCCGGTGGCTGTAGAAGATGTCGACATGGTCCAGGCCGAGCCGGCCCAGGCTCTGGTCGAGGCTGGCCAGCAGGTACTTGCGCGACCCCAGGTCGCCGTACGGCCCGGGCCACATGTCCCAGCCGGCCTTCGTGGAGATCACCAGCTCGTCACGCAGCCCGCCGAAGTCCTCGCGCAGGATGCGACCGGCGTTGATCTCGGCGCTGCCGTACGGCGGTCCGTAGTTGTTGGCCAGGTCGAAGTGCGTGATGCCTAGGTCGAACGCCCGCCGCATGATCGCCCGCGACGTCTCCATCGGCCGGTCGTCGCCGAAGTTCCACCAGAAGCCCAGCGACAGCAGTGGGAGTTTGAGCCCGCTGCGACCGCTCCTGCGGTAGGGCATGGCGTCGTAGCGATCCGCGGCCGGCTGGTAACTCATGCCCCGGACGCTACCCAGCGCCTCAGTCCTGCACGTCGCTGCCCGACACCGACCCTCCCGGCGTACGGCGCCGTGGGCCGCGCTGATCCGGGGCACCCGGGGACGGCGCCGTGGCCTGTCGTGACCCAGGGAGCCTGCTGGTCGCCAGGGCGACACCCTGCTCCCCTGGGGCTTGGTGCAGCGCCTCAGCTTGCTAATACGTACGTACGGTTTGTAAGATTGGGCCATGCCGAGAGTCGCGCCCGATCGCCTCGAGGCCCGACGAGCCCAGATCCTGTCCGGCTGCCGTCGCGCCTTCGCCCGGCACGGCTACGAAGGCGCCACCGTCAAGGTGCTGGAGGCCGAGACCGGTCTGTCCCGTGGCGCGATCTTCCACCACTTCCGCGACAAGGAGGCGCTGTTCCTGGCGCTGGCCGAGGACGACGCGGCGCGCACCGCCGCGCGGGTCGCCGAGGCCGGCCTGGTGCAGGTCATGCGCGAACTCGGCGACAAGGACGCCGGCTGGCTCGGTGTGCAGCTCGAGGTCCGCCGCCGGCTGCGCACCGACCCGGCGTTCGCGCAGCGCTGGGCACAGCGCCAGCAGGCCGTCGCGCAGGCCACCGAGGCGCGCCTTGACCGCCAGCGCCGCGCAGGTGTGGTTCGCGACGACGTGCCGGTCGCGCTGCTCGCGGACTTCCTGCGCCTGGTCCTGGACGGGCTGGTCAGCGCGCTCGCCGCCGGCATGGCGCCGGGGCACCTGCCCGGGGTGCTCGACCTCGTCGAGGACGCCGTGCGGCGGCCTCGCCAAGATCACCGTGAGGACGCCGTCCGGCGGCCGCACGTACCCGCAATCGGCGCAGCCCCATCAGGCGCGCTGTCCGACTCCCCGGATACCGTCCGTCCGGATCCACCAACCGCCCAGGAGGCACCGCATGCCCAGCTCTGACAGCTTCGGCGCAAGGGGGTCGCTGGACGTCGACGGCACCTCCTACGAGGTGTTCCGACTGTCCGCGGTCGACGGCGCGGCCGACCTGCCGTACTCGCTGAAGGTGCTGCTGGAGAACCTGCTCCGCACCGAGGACGGCGTCGACATCACCGCCGACCACGTCCGGGCGCTGGCCGCGTGGGACCCGGCCACCGAGCCCGACACCGAGATCCAGTACACCCCCGCCCGGGTGCTCATGCAGGACTTCACCGGTGTGCCCTGCGTGGTGGACCTGGCTGCGATGCGCGAGGCGATGGCCGAGCTCGGCGGCGACCCCAGGAAGATCAACCCGCTGGCCCCGGCCGAGCTGGTCATCGACCACTCGGTGGTCGCCGACTCCTACGGCAGCGCCGACTCGCTGGCGATCAACGGCCGGCTGGAGTACGAGCGCAACCGTGAGCGCTATGAGTTCCTTAAGTGGGGGCAGAGCGCGTTCAGCGACTTCGCGGTCGTGCCGCCCGGCGCCGGCATCGTGCACCAGGTCAACCTCGAGCGGTTGGCCCGGGTGGTCTTCACCCGCGAGGTCGCCCCCGGCGTGACCCAGGCATACCCCGACACCCTGGTCGGCACCGACAGCCACACCACCATGATCAACGGGCTGGGGGTGCTCGGCTGGGGGGTCGGCGGGATCGAGGCCGAGGCGGCGATGCTCGGGCAGCCGGTCTCGATGCTCATCCCCAAGGTCGTCGGCTTCAAGCTGGTCGGCTCGCTGCCGGCCGGCGCTACGGCCACCGACCTCGTGCTGACCGTCACCGAGCTGCTGCGGCAGACCGGTGTCGTCGGCAAGTTCGTGGAGTTCTACGGACCGGGCGTGGCCAACGTGCCCCTCGCCGACCGCGCCACCATCGGCAACATGAGCCCTGAGTACGGCTCGACCTGCGCGATCTTCCCGATCGACGACGAGACGCTCGCCTACCTGCGGCTGACCGGCCGGGACCCTCATCTCGTCCAGCTGGTCGAGGCGTACGCCAGGGAGCAGGGCCTGTGGCAGGACCCGTCGCACGAGCCGCGGTTCTCCCAGACCGTCGAGCTGGACCTGGCCGGCGTCGTGCCGTCGCTGGCCGGCCCGAAGCGCCCGCAGGACCGGGTGCCGCTGACCGCCGCGAAGGCGATGTTCCGGACCGCCCTGGCCGACTATGTGGGCGTTCCCGTGCAGGCCAACGGCGCGTCCCGCGGCACGACCGACGGCGGCCTGGACGAGGCCAGCAACGAGTCGTTCCCGGCGTCTGACCCGGCGTCGGGGTTCGAGAGCAAGCCGGACGACCAGCCGCACAGAGGCAGTCTCCCGGGGGACGTCTCCCAGCGGCCCAGCAACCCGATGCGCGTGACGCTGGCCTCCGGTGAGGTGGTCGAGCTCGACCACGGGGCCGTCGCCATCGCGGCGATCACCAGCTGCACCAACACCAGCAACCCGTACGTCATGGTCGGCGCCGGGCTGCTCGCCAAGGCCGCGGTCGAGAAGGGTCTGTCGAGCAAGCCCTGGGTCAAGACCACCCTGGCGCCCGGCTCGAAGGTCGTCACCGACTACTACGACCGCGCGGGGCTGACGCCCTACCTCGACAAGCTCGGCTTCCAGACGGTCGGCTATGGCTGCACGACCTGCATCGGCAACAGCGGCCCGCTGCCACCGGAGGTCAGCGCGGCCGTGCAGGAGGGCGACCTGGCCGTCGTGTCGGTGCTGTCGGGCAACCGCAACTTCGAGGGTCGCATCAACCCTGATATCAAGATGAACTACCTGGCCTCGCCGCCGCTGGTTGTCGCGTACGCGCTGGCCGGGACGATGGACCTGGACCTGACGACCCAGCCGCTGGGGACCGGCAGCGACGGCGAACCGGTGTACCTGGCCGACATCTGGCCGACCGCGCAGCAGATCAGCGACATCGTCGGCAGCTCGGTGACCGGTGACATGTACACGTCCTCCTACGCGGACGTCTTTGCTGGCGACGACCGCTGGAAGGCCATCGAGGTGCCCGCCGGTGACGCCTTCGCCTGGGATCCCGACAGCACCTACGTACGCCGGCCGCCGTACTTCGAGGGGATGGCACGCGAGCCCACGTCCCTCACCGATATCACCGGCGCCCGGGCGCTGGCCGTGCTCGGTGACTCTGTGACCACCGACCACATCAGCCCGGCCGGTTCCATCAAGATCGACTCGCCGGCCGGGGTCTACCTCTCACAACACGGCGTCGCGCCGAAGGACTTCAACAGCTACGGCAGCCGGCGCGGCAACCACGAGGTGATGATCCGGGGCACGTTCGCCAACATCCGGCTGCGCAACCAGCTGGCGCCCGGCACCGAGGGTGGTGTGACCATGAAGGACGGCCAGGTCATGAGCATCTATGACGCATCGCAGGCCTACCAGGCGCAGGGCATCGCGTTGGTCGTGCTGGCCGGCAAGGAGTACGGCTCGGGGTCCTCGCGCGACTGGGCCGCGAAGGGCACCGCGCTGCTCGGCGTCCGAGCGGTCATCGCCGAGTCCTACGAACGCATCCACCGCTCCAACCTGATCGGGATGGGAGTGCTGCCGTTGCAGTATGCGCCCGGCGAGAGCGCGGCGTCGCTCGGGCTCACCGGTCAGGAGAGCTTCACGGTCGAGGGGGTCGCGGCGGCCGACGGTGTGCCGCGCGAGCTCACGGTCAACGCCGGCGACATCACGTTCACGGTCGTCGTACGTATCGACACTCCGGGTGAGCAGGCCTACTACCGGCACGGCGGGATCATGCCGTACGTCCTGCGCTCGCTGCTCTGAGAGGTTGACCCGCCCCGCCGGTTTTGCCGGAGTCCCGCGGGGCGGGCGGCGCCCGGACCGGGCCCTGCGCCGGTGAACAGATCCCGCCCGCGCGGAACAGGAGCGATACTTGTGCCGTGCCCTCCTGCTCCCGGCAGGCCCGCACAGCGGCAAATCAGGCACGGTCGCACCACCGGCACCCGCCCGCTGACAAAGGACTCCGCGTGACACCTCCCCGCACCGCCCGCGCACCCGTGGACGCACCCGTCGAGGCCCACCCCGTTGCGCCCGCCGCCGTCTCGACGAAGCCCGCGACTGCTCCTGCCAAGGTCGCAGCCGTCCCGGCGAAGGCCGCCAAACGCCCTGCCAAGAAAGTCGCCGCACCGGCGCTCCCTGAGCTACCCGCCAGCGAAGAGCCCGCTCCCGAGGAGCTCGAGGCGCTCGAACCGGCCGAGATCGAGGCCGCGGTCCGGGTCGACCCCGCAGCCGGCCTCGATCCTGCCGTCGTCGCCGCCGCCGACCCGGCACTCGCTGCCGCGACCGCAGCCGACGACGAGGACGACGAGGACGACGACGAGACGCCCAAGGCGAAGTCCGACGACGACGACGACGACGACGACAAGAAGCCGCTCGCGGCCGAGGGAGAGGTCGGGATCAGCACCGACCTGGTGCGCGCCTACCTCAAGGAGATCGGCAAGGTCCCGCTGCTCACCGCGGAGATGGAGGTCGAGCTCGCGCAGCGCATCGAAGCTGGGCTGTTCGCAGCGGAGAAGGCCCGGCAGGCCGACGATGGCGAGGCGGCCAAGCTCTCCGCGGCGCTACGCCGTGACCTCGACTGGCTGGTGCACGACGGACAGAAGGCCAAGCGGCACCTGCTTGAGGCCAACCTGCGCCTGGTCGTCTCCATCGCCAAGCGCTACCTGGGTCGCGGGATGCTGTTTCTGGACCTCATCCAGGAAGGCAACCTGGGGCTGATCCGAGCCGTCGAGAAGTTCGACTACACCAAGGGGTACAAGTTCTCGACGTACGCGACGTGGTGGATCCGGCAGGCGATCACCCGGGCGATGGCCGATCAGGCTCGCACCATCCGCATCCCGGTACACATGGTCGAGCAGATCAACAAGCTGACCCGCGTACAGCGCGAGATGCTGCAGGAGCTGGGCCGGGAGCCCACCCCTGAGGAGCTCGCCAAGGAGCTCGACATGACGCCCGAGAAGGTCGTCGAGATCCAGGGCTACGCCCGAGAGCCGGTCAGCCTCGAGACCACCATCGGTGACGACCAGGACTCCAACCTCGGTGACTTCATCGAGGACGCCGACGCCCCGATCGCGGCCGACGTCGTCTCGTACGGCCTCATGCAGGAACAGCTCAACGAGGTCCTGCGCACCCTCACCGACCGCGAGGCGGCCGTGGTGAAGATGCGGTTCGGGCTGGTCGACGGGCAGCCCCGCACGCTGGACGAGATCGGGCGGGAGTTCGGCCTGACCCGCGAACGGATCCGGCAGATCGAGAGCAAGACGCTGTCCAAGCTGCGCCACCCGTCGCGGTCGCAGAAGCTTCGCGACTACCTCGACTAGCGCACGACAGGCACCCGACCACCCGTGCAGCCCGTCGCGCCCGCAGAGTTCGAGGACCTCGTCGCGGCGGCACTGGACGGGCTCCCGGCGGCGATGGTGGGGCACTTCCGCAACGTCCTGGTGCTGATCGAGGACGAACATCTCGAGCAGCCCGAGCTGCTCGGGTTGTACGAGGGCATTCCCCTCACCGAGCGGATGGACTACTCCGGCGCGCTACCCGACCGGATCACCCTCTACCGCCTCCCGCTGTGCTTGCTGGCCGAGGACGACGACGACCTCGCGGCTGAGGTGAGGGTGACGATCGTGCACGAGTTCGGGCATCACATGGGGCTCGACGAGGAGCGGCTGCATCAACTCGGCTGGGCCTGACGACGCACCGACCCCCACCCCGGGCTGGTGAGACGCAGTTCACCCGTGAGAGGCTCGTGGAACACCCCACACGGGTGAGACGTTCATGTGTATGACGGACGTGCCACGAAGTCCGCCCCGTGACCTCGCGGTGGTAACGGCCGCCGCAGCCGCATTGCGCGCCGGTCCCGCAGAAACGCCCCAGAGCCAGGAGATACACCTTGTCCACCGCTGCCCGTACTCCCGACGTCGTCCAGGCGCTTGTCGAGCGCGCCCGGTCCGAGGGTGCGCTGTCCCTGGAGGAGTTGCGAACCACCTTCGAGCAGGCCGGCATCGGCTCGGCCGACGCCGTTGACGTGCTGCGGCAGCTGACCGAGGCCGGCGCCGTGCTCGGCAGCGAGCGCCCGGCCAAGCGCCGCACCACCCCGGCGCGACCCGCGGCCCGCCCGTCGGGCAAGCAGGTCACCCGTCCGGCCGGCCGCACCGTGGACAGCGCCGCCGCCCAGCCCGTCGTCGTCGACCTCACCCCAGAGGCAGTCATCAACCTGACCGAGGCAACCGTGAACGCACCCACCCCGACCGCTCGCCGGCCCGCGAGTCGCAAGGCCGCCGAGGAGGCCGCAGCCCCCACCGAGGCCCCGGTCGACCACAGCCTGGTTGTCGTGCCCGATGACGAAGAGGAGTCGGCCGCGCCGGTCGTGGCGACGGTTGCCCCGGAGGACGACAAGCCGCTTGCGCTCGACGAGCCCCCGCCCGGTATCGACCTTGTCAAGGCCTACCTGCGCGAGATCGGCAAGGTAGCCCTGCTCACCGCCGTCGAGGAGGTTGAGCTGTCCAAGCGCATCGAGGCCGGCCTGTTCGCCACCGAGAAGCTCCGCCAGCACACCGTCGGTGAGACCAAGGTCCCGGCCGCGATGCGCCGCGACCTGGCCGAGGTCGAGCGCGATGGCGACCGGGCCAAGCGGCACCTGCTCGAGGCCAACCTGCGCCTGGTCGTCTCACTCGCCAAGCGTTACCAGGGCCGGGGCCTGGACCTGCTCGACCTGGTGCAGGAGGGCAACCTCGGTCTGGTCCGCGCAGTGGAGAAGTTCGACTACGCGAAGGGTTACAAGTTCTCCACGTACGCGACCTGGTGGATCCGTCAGGCGCTGCAGCGCGCGCTGGCCGACCAGGGGCGCACGATCCGGGTGCCTGTCCACATGGCGGAGCTGATCACCAAGGTGACCCGGGTACGCCGCGAGCTCACCCAGAGCCTGGGGCGCGACCCGCTGCCCGAGGAGATCGGTGCGCCGCTGGAGATGACCGCCGCCAAGGTGGAGGAGATCCTCGGTTACGGCCGGGACACCCTGTCGCTGGAGAGCCCGGTCGGCGACGACGAGGCCGTCCTGGGTGACTTCATCACCGACTCCGACAGCCCGGACCCGGTGGCGGCCGTCGAGATGCAGATGCTCCAGGGCCAGCTCGGCGACGTCCTGGCCAGCCTGCCGCCTCGCTCGGCGACGGTGGTGCGGATGCGGTTCGGCCTGGACGATGGGCGCGCCCGCACGCTGGACGAGGTTGGCCGCCATCTCGGGCTGACCCGCGAGCGGATCCGCCAGATCGAGCGGGACACCCTCGCCGAGCTGCGCGCCGGTGGGCGCGCGGAGGCGCTCCGCGAGTTCGTCGCCTAACTAGCCGGCCGTCCGGTCGCCATGGCGTCCGGCACGGCCGGGCTTGCGCCGACGTCACGGCGCTCCGGCCGCTCGGGTGGGCGGCGGCACGTGGGCCTCTCGCGGGGGGGAGCTGTCAGCGCGAGTTGCCTGTCCGGCGGGGGCTGACTCATTCGCCCACCGAGTTGCGTCGCATGTCGACGCCGGCCACCTTGCCAGGCCGCCACCGCCCCTCGCTCGGCCGCCGTCATGGGTGCTTGGGCGTCCTCTGACATCGCGGAAGCCGCTCGAGCAGTCTCGGCTATCTCGCGCTCGACGCCGGAATGGCGTACGGCAGGCCGCGCGACCTTCGTCCTCGACGGTATCCGGTCCCGCTGAGCCGACGGTGCGAGAGTGGGCAGGACAACCACTGACCCGAGAGGCTCTCCCGTGCCCGAAGACAGCACCCCCGCCCGCCAGAACACCACCTTCCCGAGTGGCTCGGGCGAGGCGCACGGCTACCTCGCGCTGCCGACATCCGGATCCGGACCTGGCGTCATCGTCATCCAGGAGTGGTGGGGGCTCACGAACCACATCGCAGAGGTCGCCGACCGGCTGGCCGCCGAAGGGTTCGTAGCCCTTGCCCCCGACCTGTACGGCGGCAAGACCGCCCACGACGCCGATGAGGCGGGCAAGCTGATGACCGAGCTGCCGGTCGAGCGCAGCGCCCAGGAGCTCGGCGGGGCCGTCGACTTCCTGCTCGCCCACGACGCGGTGACCAGCGGCAACGTCGGTGCGGTCGGCTTCTGCATGGGTGGCGGCTTCGTCCTGATGCTCGCCGCCCAGCAGGGCGACAAGATCGGCGCGGCCGTTCCCTTCTACGGGGTCGGCCCGGCTGTCCCCAAGGTGTACGCCGGCATCACCGCCGCCGTGCAGGGCCACTACGGCGAGCGCGACGAGTTCTATCCCGCCGCCGACGCCCGCGCGCAGGAGCAGCAGATCCGCAGCGAGTCCGGCGCGCCCGTCGAGTTCCACTTCTACGACGCTGCGCACGCCTTCCACAACGACACGAACGCGCTCGGCACCTACAGCGAGGGCGATGCCACCACGGCTTGGAACCGGACGGTCGCCTTCCTCAAGGCCCATGTGACCTGAGCGACCACGCTGCGCTCAGGCGTCCGAGCGCACCCAGGCAGTCGTGCTGCGGGCCCGCTTCGGCTCGGGCCG
>JAYVYM010000109.1:0-7037 GCA_043784245.1 Frankiales bacterium | reverse complement strand
GCAGTGCTGATCTACGGCCTGGCGATGCTGGCCTTCGCCGGGGCAGCGGCGTCGAGCCGCGCCCGGACGGTCATCGGGGTGTCGCAGGCCGCCGCACCGGCCCGGGTCCTCGTCGGCGTCGGTGGTCCGCCGACCATCGAGCGTGCCCCGGCTGCGCCGGCCCGCTCCGCCCGGGCCAGCCGCGCGGGTCGCGTCGCGGTGGCCCTCACAACGCTCGGCTGGGCAGTGCACGTTGGCTCGGTGGTCACCCGCGGCTTCGCGGCGCACCGGGTGCCCTGGGGCAACATGTACGAGTTCAGCTCGTGCGCGGCGCTGGTCGCGGTGACCGCGTTCCTGGTGCTGCTCCGGCGCGGCCGGGTCGACGTCACCGTCGGCGCTTTCGTGATGGTGCCGGTCACGCTCTACCTCGGGCTGGCCGGCACCGTGCTCTACACCGCTGCCGGCCCGCTGGTGCCGGCCCTCAACTCGTACTGGATCAAGATCCACGTGGCCGCTGCTGTCACTGCCAGCGGCGCGTTCCTGCTGTCCGGCGTGATCGCGCTGCTGTACCTGCTGCGGGCGCGGCACGACGGGGCGGTGACCGCCGGGCGCAGCCCGACGTTCCCGCTGTCATTGGGCCGATCGCTGCCGCCGGCTCCTTCGCTGGACCGGGCGGCGTACGCCGTGATCGCTTTTGCCTTCCCGGTTTGGACCTTCGCGATCATCGCGGGCGCGATCTGGGCCGAGGCGGCCTGGGGCCGGTACTGGGGCTGGGACCCCAAGGAGACCTGGTCGTTCATCACCTGGGTGCTGTACGCCGGGTACCTGCACTCGCGGGCGACTGCCGGCTGGAAGGGCCGCAAGGCCGCCTGGGTAGCCGTGGCTGCAGCGACCGCCCTGATCGTCGACTACTACGTGGTCAACATCTTCGTCGTCGGGCTGCACTCCTACGCCTGATGCGAGTGGGGTCAGGTCGTGACGTGGAGCCGGCCATCGGGCTGATGTGGCACCACTGCGACGGGTACGCCGGCCAGCAGCGCGCGCACCTCGGTCTCACGGAAACGCCGGTGCCCACCAGGCGTCCGGATGCTGCTGATCCGACCCGCAGCAGCCCACCGGGTCACCGTCTTGGGGTCGACCCGGAACAGCTGAGCGACCTCACCGGGCGTCAGGAGCCGGTCCCGTGCGGGCACCGCCGTCGTCATGCGTCCAGTTGCGACGTCTTCCATGGGGATCCCCTCGTGACCTGCTCCCGGTGCGCCAGATGATCACGCATCGACACCATAGAGCGCCAAGGTTCGGTAGGCGGCCCATTCGCCAAGACGGCCCGCAACATCACATGCTCGCCGGACGTACGCTCACGGCCATGCCACACCGCTCTTGCCGGGCCTGACGTGGGGAAGGCCTTCGCCCTCTACTCGGGCCTGCGGCTGCTGGCCTTCGTCGGCACCTACGGGTTGATGCTGATCGTCGGGCTCCGCAGCCTGGTCGCGATCGCCGCGGCGGTGCTGGTGAGCAGCTTGATCAGCTTGTTCACTCTGCGTAGGCAGCGGGACGCCGTGTCGGCTGCACTGGACTCCCGCCGCGGTAGCCGCCAGCAGGAGCAGGCGCGGCTACGCCGGCTGCTCGACGACGAGCCGTCCGCCGACGGACACTAGAACGCCGGGCGCAGCGGGAACCCGGCGACGCCGTCCGGCGCCTTGACGGCGAGCACCTGGTGCAGCTGGATCTCGCCGCGCTCGAAGCCCAGAGCCGAGCCGGCCAGGTAGAGCGCCCAGACGCGGGCGGTGCCCAGGCCCACTTCGAGGACCGCTTCGTCCCACCGCGCGTCCAGGTTGTCGCACCACGCCCGGCAGGTGCGGGCGTAGTGCTCGCGCAGGTTCTCGCCGTGCCGGACCTCGAGTCCCGAGCGCTCGAGCTCGCGGACGACCTCCGACACGCTCGGCAGCTCGCCGTCCGGGAAGACGTAGCGCGTGATGAAGCCGCGTCGGGAGATCGGTGGGACGTCCACGCTGCGTCGGGTGATGCAGTGGTTGAGCAGCCGCCCGCCGGGACGCAGCCGACCGGCCAGGGACACGGCGTACGCCGGGATGTTGTGGATCCCGATGTGCTCGGTGAGCCCGATCGAGCTGATCGCGTCGAAGCCGTCCTCGGCGACGTCTCGGTAGTCGCAGTGCCGCACCTCCACGAGGTCGGACAGGCCGTCGTCCGCGACCGCCTTCTGCGCCCACTCGGCCTGCTGCGCCGACAGGGTGACGCCGAGCGCGCGTACGCCGTAGTGCTTCGCGGCGTGGCGCACCATGCCGCCCCAGCCGCAGCCGACGTCGAGCAGGCGCTGGCCCGGCTGCAGGTCCAGCTTGCGGCAGACGAGGTCGAACTTGCTGGCCTGCGCCTCGTCCAAGGTCGTCAGGTCGGAGTCGTACACCGCGCAGGTGTAGGCCATCGACGGCCCCAGCACCCAGCCGTAGAAGTGGTTGCTGACGTCGTAGTGGTGCGCGATCGCCACGGCGTCGCGGCCCCGGCTGTGCGCCACCAGCCCGGCGACGAGGCGCTTGGCGCCGACCTCCTGGACCGGCGGGGTGACCGGCACGAGAGCCTCCCGGCCAAGGATGCGCAGTGCGTGCAGCCGCTCCGGGACGGTGAGGTCAGCGGTCTTGCGGCGGTGCAGCACCCGCAGCGCCTCGAGGTGGCTCGGCGCGTCCAGATCGAGCTCGCCGGAGATGTACGCGCGGGCGAAGCCGAGCTCGCCGGGCGCGCTGATCAGATGGGCGAGCGCCCGCCGGCTGCGCACGTCCATCCCGATCTCGCCGCTGCCACCGGTCGAGCCGTCGTACGCGGTGAAACGCACCCCCGGCACCATCGAGGCGAGCGCTCCGGCCACTGCCGTCATGCGGGTCCCTTCACCGTCGTTCGACGCACTTGGCATAGAGGTCGAGCAGCCGGCCGGCCGGGTCATAGGTCTTCTTCAGCACCTCGTACACCGCACCGCCGTACGTTGCCGCGAACTCCTCGCGGCTGTAGAAGCTGGTGGAGTACAGCGACTTCCGGCCACCCAGGTCGGCGACGAGCCGCTCGAGCAGCCGGTTGTGGGTGCTCGGGTCCTCGCCCGGCGCAAGCGCGACACTGGACCAGAAGCCGACGTTGACATAGAGCTCGTGCGGGTCGAAGGCGTAGAGGTCCCAGATGGCGCCCGGGTCGCGCTGCTGGAGCGGGCAGAACCACACCGGCTCGATCGGCACCTCGCAGGCGAAGACCGACATGAACTCTGCCAGCCCGGCCACTGGCACCTCCACGTCCTGGACGACCTCCTCGCGCTCGGGTCGGCCTCGTCGGCGGTCCCAGCGGGCCTTCCAACGGTGCCGCTGCTCGAAGGACACCAGCTTCCAGTACGAGTCGGAGCGCAGGTAGCGCCGCGGGACCCAGCGCCGGACGCGGGGGTTCTGCACGCCGAAGACCCGCGAGCACCAGAACCAGTCGGTGTCCCAGCGCCACAGGTAGTCGCGGGCGGTGAGGTGGTCGACGGACCGCTGCTGGATCGAGCGGTAGTACACGCCCATCCCGGTGTAGTCGCTGACCCCTGCATCGGCGGTGTCGACGTAGCGGCCCAGCGTCAGGTAGCACTCGTCGGGGGAGAACCACGTCCCGTCGACGAAGTCGTGCTCCCGCGCCGCGCAGACCTGCGCCATCCGCTCGACCAGCGCGGGCACTGCCTCGAAGCGCTCGTGCCGCAGCTCGACGTACGCCTTGACCGGTTCGAGCTCGATGACCAGGCGCAGCGCGTAGCCGAGCGTGCCGTAGGAGTTGGGGAAGCCGAAGAACAGGTCGGGGTTCTCGGTGCGGCTGCAGGTCAGGATCCGGCCGTCGCCGGTCATCACCTCGATCTCGAGCACCGACTCGTGCGGGGTGCCGGCGCGAAAGCTGCTCGACTCGATGCCCAGCCCGCTGACAGCCCCGCCGAGGGTGATGGTCTTGAGCTGTGGGACGACCATCGGCGCGAGGCCGTGGGCGAGGGTGGCGTCGACGAGCTCCTCGTACGTCGTCATGCCAAGCACGTCGGCGGTGCGCGCGACGGGGTCGACGTCGAGCACGCCGGACAGGCCGGTCACGTCGAGCCGCCCGGCAACATCGGTGCGCTGCCGGAACAGGTTCGAGGTCTTCTTGCCCAGCCGCACCGGTGCGTCGGCAGGCAGGGCCGCAAGATCACGAAGCAGGCGGGCACGCGTCTGCGGGTAGGTGCCCCGGTCAACCATCACGTGGTCATTCCTACCCCTCGCCGGTGGACGCGGCTAGCAACCGCATGGGTCGAACACGTGACGGGAGTGTCGTCGGGTGGTCAAGCCGGACATCGTCTGGTGCCGGGCCTGATCTCGTGTGGGCCGTCCGGCGGGCCTGCAGGTCCGGCGGTGCCTACCCTGGGGCGGTGATCCCCGCGCCAGCCATCGACGTGCTGACCGTCGCGACGGTGCGCGCACCCGACCCGGCCGACCTGCTGGCGCTGCTGCCCGAGCACGGCGCGCTGGCCTGGGTGCATGAAGGCGACGGGCTCGTCGGCTGGGGCGAGGCCGCCCGGGTCGAGCTGTCCGGTCCCGACCGCTTCGCCGACGCCCAGCGCTGGTGGCGCTCCGTCGTGGCCGACGCCGATGTCACCGACGAGGTGCGGCTGCCGGGCACCGGGCTGGTCGCCTTCGGATCCTTCGCCTTCGACCCGGCCGCCGGCTCGTCGGTGCTGGTGGTCCCCGAGGTCGTCGTCGGCCGGCGCGCCGGCACCGCATGGGTGACGACGGTCGGTACGGCTGCCGCCCGGCTGCCGGTGCGCCGGGCGCCTCGGCCGCCCGGCGTCGTGCGGTTCGCCGACGGGGCCCGCACCAGCCTGGAGTGGGTACGCGTCGTCGCTGGCGCCGTGCAGCGCATTGAGGCCGGCGAGGTGAGCAAGGTGGTCCTGGCGCGGGACGTCGAGGCCCGCACCCAGGATCCGCTGGACGTGCGCTGGCCGCTGCGGCGGCTGGCCCACGGCTACCCGGCCTGCTGGACCTTCGCCGTCGACGGGCTCATCGGGGCGACCCCCGAGATGCTGGTGCGGCTCGCCGACGGCGTCGCGACCTCACGGGTGCTCGCCGGCACCCTGCGGCGCAGCGGCGACGCGACGATGGACGTACGAAAGGGCACCGCGCTCGCCCGGTCGATCAAAGACGTCGAGGAGCACGGGTACGGCGTTCGCTCGGTCGCCGACGCGCTCGCGCTGCACTGCTCGACGGTCGACGTGCCGGTCGATCCCTTCGTGCTCGAGCTGCCCAACGTGATGCACCTGGCGACCGATGTGACGGGGGTCGTGGCCGACGGCGCGACGTCGCTGGAACTGATCGCCTCGCTGCACCCGCCGGCCGCCGTCTGCGGCACACCGACCGAGGTCGCGATGGACATGATCCGCGAGGTCGAAGGGCTGGACCGCGGTCGCTACGCCGGGCCGGTCGGCTGGCTGAACGCCGCTGGCGACGGCGAGTGGGGGATCGCGCTGCGCTGCGGACAGGTCGACCCCGATGACCCTCGGCGACTCCGGCTGTTCGCCGGTTGCGGGATCGTCGAGGGTTCCAAGCCCGCCGACGAGCTGGCCGAGAGCAACGCCAAGCTGGTGCCGATGCGCGACGCCCTCGGCTCCTGACGGTCTACAGGACCTGTACCGCCAGGATGGCGATGTCGTCGTGGTTGTTGGTGAGTGCCATCAGCAACCGGTCGACGAGCGACTGGGGCCCGTGGTCGGAGCGATGGGCGCTGACCTGTTCGAGCAGCCGCTGCAGGTCACTGTCGATGTCGCCGTCCCGCGTCTCGACCAGTCCGTCGGTGTAGAGCAGCAGCGTGCTGCCGGGCGGCACGCTCAGGGCGTGGTGGGGGCGGTCCTGGTCGGCTGGCACCCCGATGGGGACGCCGACGCCGTCGGTCCCCGTCAGGCCACCGCTGGGCTTGTTGAAGCCGTCGGTGAGCAGCCGCACCGAGCCGTCCGGGTCGAGCAGGACCGGTGGGAGGTGACCGGCGTTCGACCAGGTCAGCCGGGCCGACTTCCGCTGCGCCGTGGGTGCCCGGCCCGGACGGTCTGCCCCGGCGGACTCCAGGCGGGCGTAGATGCAGGTGGCGAGCTGCGCCATCTCAAAGCCCTGCACCAGCTGGTCCATCCGGTCCAGCACGGTCGCCGGGTCCTCCCCCTGCCACGCGCAGGTCCGCAGCACACTGCGTAGCTGACCCATCGCGGCGGCCGCAGCGATGTCGTGCCCCATCACGTCCCCGATGGCCAGCCCGGTCGCCCCGTCGGGCAGCCCGAACACGTCCCACCAGTCCCCACCGACCTGGCTACCGGGTCCGGCCGGCCGGTACTGCGCTGCCAGCGCCAATCCCGAGATCTGCGGCAACACCGGCAGCAAGGTGTGCTGCAGTGTCAACGCGGCAGCGTGCTCACGCGTGTACAGCTGGGCGTTGTCGACCGCCAGACCGGCGCGCCGACCCAGGTCGGCCGCCAGGTCCAGATCCTCGTCCGTGAAATGTCGCCCGGACGGTCCGTGCACCAGCATCATCGACCCGACAACGCGGCGGCGGGCCGTCAAGGGCACGAACATCAGCGACTGCGCCCCCAGCTCCAGGGTCAGCTCCCTGAGGGGCCGCTCCGACGACGCCAGCTGGGACACCGCGGTCGGGACGTAGTCCGCCATCAGCACCGGTCGGCGACCGGTCATCGCGGCATGCAGCCGGCTGCCCTCGTACACCGCCGCCGGCACCAACGTGCTGAGGCGAGCGAGCCGCTCGACCTGGCCGTCCCGGTGCCGGGCGACCGTCACCGGGCCCGGTCGCTCCCGGTCGTCGAACAGGTTGATCACGACCCAGTCGGCAAGCACCGGCACGATCAGTTCGACCAGCCGGTCCAGGGACTGCTCGACGTCCAGCGTCGTCGCCAGCAACCCGGTCGCCTCTGCGACGAACGACAACCGGCGGCCCAGCAGCTCGACCCGGGCCCGAGCGAGCTCTGCCTCGGCTCGGGCGGTCTCGGCCTGCTCCCGGGCCTGCTCGGCATC
>JAYVYM010000108.1:0-8875 GCA_043784245.1 Frankiales bacterium | reverse complement strand
GTGCCGAAGGCATCGACGGCAAGGCTGCATGGCCGGCTGCCCAGGCCCGGCTGGAGGAGCTCGGCGCCCTCGCGGCCGCACTGCTGCTGCACGACCCGCAGGGCCGGCTGCGACCGGTCGGTGAGTGTGACGTCGTCACCCTGCTGGGCGCCCGGAGCCTGCGCCAGGCGCTGGCTGAGGCCGCCGGCGGGATGGCGTCGGCAGTCGTGCCGATGCGCCGTCGTGGGTGGACGCGGCTCGCGATGATCGACCCGGCCTTCGGACCCGCCGCCGCGGCGGCCACCGCCGCCCAGGAGCGCGGCTTCCCACGTCCGATGCTGATCACCGTCGACGAGGTGACGGTCGCCGCGCCGGGCGGGCGGCCCGGCCGGCTGGCGCTGCGCCAACCCGGCGCCGACGGGCCGCCCTGGGGGCGCGAGGTACTGAAGCGCTAGGGGGTGTCCAGCGGCTTGCGCATGCTCAGGTGCGCGATCCCGGCCTCGTCGTACGGCTCGCCGAATGCCGCGTAGCCGGCCCGCTCGTAGAACCCCAGCGCGTGCTGCTGCGCGTGCAGCTCAACGGCGACGAAGCCCCGCTCGCGGGCCCGCGCCTCGAGGGCGGCCAGCACCGCGGCGCCCGCACCGCTGCCCCGGGCCACCTGCCGGACGGCCATCCGGCCGACTCCGGCGACCCCGGCCTCGCTCCCGAGCTGCCCGGGGGTGAGCAGCCGTCCGGTGCCCACCAGCGTCCCGTCGTCGTACGCCACCACGTGCTCGCAGACCCCGTCGTGCTCATCGCGCTCGAGGTCTACCGGCACGTCCTGCCCGATGACGAAGACGTCGTGACGCAGGGCGTACATCGCGGGTAGGTCGGCGTCCGCAGCCAGCCGCACCTCGCGGGTCACCGCCACTGCATGGCAACGCCGAGGACGACGGCCAGGACGAGCCCGGCCAGCACGCTGGCGAGCAGGGCCGCCAGCCAGGGCCGGGTACGCAGCACCCGGTCCGCCCGCCGGTCGAGGTCGGCCAGTCGGGCCGTTCTGCGCTGCGGATCGAGCGCCGTGCGCAGGGCGGCTGCCCAGACCGGGACGAGGCGGTCGTCGAGCCGGCGCAGCCGGTCCTGGACGCTGCCGCGTGCACCAGGGCTCACGGGTTGTCGGCGACCCTGTCCAGGGCCACCCGCAGGTCCGCCGGGTAGGGGCTCTGGAAACTGACCCACCGCCCGTCATCCGGGTGGGCGAAGGACAGCCGGACGGCGTGCAGCCACTGCCGAGCGAGGCCGAGCCGGGCGGCCAGCGTCGGGTCGGCGCCGTACTGCACGTCACCCACGCAGGGGTGACGCAGCGCGCTCATGTGCACCCGGATCTGGTGCGTACGCCCGGTCTCGAGGTGCACCTCGAGCAGCGAGGCGTGCCGGAACGCCTCGAGGGTCTCGTAGTGCGTGACGCTCGGCCGGCCCTCTGCCACGACCGCGAACCGGTAGGACGCCGTCGGGTGCCGGTCGATCGGCGCGTCGACGGTGCCGGTCAGCGGGTCGGGGTGGCCCTGCACGAGCGTGTGGTAGCGCTTGTCGACGGTCCGTTCGCGAAACGCGTCCTTGAGCACGGTGTACGCCCGCTCGCTCTTCGCGACCACCATCAGCCCGGTGGTGCCGACGTCGAGACGGTGCACGACGCCCTGGCGCTCCTGCGCGCCGCTGGTGGCCACCCGGTGCCCGGCCGCGGCCAGCCCGCCGATGACGGTCGGGCCCTCCCAGCCGGGACTGGGGTGCGCGGCGACGCCCACCGGCTTGTCGACCACGATGATGTCGGCGTCCTCGTGGACGACCCGCAGGCCGTCGACGACCTGCGGCGGCGGCAGCGGCGAGGTGTCCGGCTCGGGCAGGTCGACCTCGAGGACCGCGCCGGCCAGCACCCGGTCGCCCTTGCCGCGCACCCGGCCGTCCAGGGACGCCCCTCCGGATTCGATGATCCGGGCCGCCGTGCTGCGTGACACGCCGAACAGCCGGGACAGCGCGGCGTCGAGTCGCAGGCCGTCCAGGCCCTCCGGGACAGGCAGCGAGCGGTGCTGAGTCACCGGCCCGATTCTGCCAGGTGGGCGGGGCGCGCCCGTCGTACGCAAAAGTTGTCAGCCGCCGTAGCCTGCCGGCCATGACCGTCGCGGCTGCCTCCCCTGTCGTCAGCGGGACCACCTTCAGCTCGCTGGACCCCGGCAGTGGCCGGGTGCTGGCCAGCTACCCGCGCCAGGGCGCGGCCGACGTCCAGGCCGCAATCGCCCGCGCCCACGAGGCGGCGCTGTGGTGGCAGGGGCAGGGCCCCGACCTACGGCGTACGCAGCTGCGGGCCTGGAAGGGCGTGATCGCCCGGCGGATACACGAGCTGGCCGACCTGGTGCACGAGGAGAACGGCAAACCGCACGCTGACGCCGTCCTGGAGATCACCCTCGCGGTCGACCACATCGAGTGGGCCGCGAAGCACGCGGCGAAGGTGCTCGGGCAGCGCCGGGTCCCCGCCGGACTGATGGCCGCCAACCAGGCGGCGACGCTGTCCTACCAGCCGCTCGGCGTGATCGGCGTCATCGGGCCGTGGAACTACCCGGTCTTCACGCCGATGGGCTCGCTGGCGTACGCGCTGGCGGCGGGCAACGCCGTGGTGTTCAAGCCCAGCGAGTACACGACCGGCGTGGGCAGCTGGCTCGTCGACGCCTGGCGCAGTGCCGTACCGGCCCGGCCCGACGTCCTGCAGTTGGTGACCGGCCTCGGCGAGACCGGCGCTGCGCTGTGCCGGGCCGGCGTCGACAAGATCGCCTTCACCGGTTCTGCAGCGACCGGTCGCAAGGTGATGGCGGCCTGCGCCGAGCGACTGGTCCCCGTTCTGATGGAGTGCGGGGGCAAGGACGCGATGATCGTCGACGACGACGCTGACGTCGCGGCCGCCGCCGACGCGGCGCTCTGGGGTGGCATGAGCAACGCCGGGCAGACCTGCATCGGCATCGAGCGCGTCTACGCCACCGACAAGGTCTACGACGCGTTCGTGCGGGAGCTGACGGCCCGCGCGAAGGCGCTGCGGCCAGGTTCGGACGCCGCGGCGTCGTACGGGCCGATCACGATGCCGGGGCAGGTGGACATCATCCGTAGGCACATCGCCGACGCGATCGCCGACGGTGGCCGGGCGGTGATCGGCGGCGGTATCGACGGCGCCTACGTCGAGCCGACCGTGCTGGTCGACGTCCCGGACAGCAGCTCAGCGGTGCAGGAGGAGACCTTCGGCCCGACCTTGACCGTCTCGCGGGTCCGCGACGCCGAGGAGGCGCTGCGTCGTACCAACGCCACGTCGTACGGCCTGGCGGGCTCGGTGTTCGCCGGCTCGAAGGAGCGCGGCATGGACCTCGCCCAGCGGATGCGGTCGGGCATGACCAGCATCAACTCGGTGATCGCCTTCGCGTCGGTGCCGGGCCTGCCGTTCGGTGGCGTGGGCGACTCCGGTTTCGGGCGGATCCATGGGGAGGACGGCCTCAAGGAGTTCACCCGCGCCAAGTCGATCACCCGGCAGAAGTTCGCCCTCCCCACTCCGCTGCTGAGCTTTGCCCGCCACCCGAAGCTCACGGACCGGTTGGCCACGGTCGTCGGGCTGGTGCACGGACGCCGTTGAGCGGTCGTGTCTGTGTGCTAGCTCCACTTGATGTTGCGCATGGCAAGCCTCCTGTCCCTATGTGTCGAGGCGGTCACGACCGGACTAGCTCCACTTGATGTTGCGCATCGCAATCCTCCTGTCCCTACGTGTCGAGGCGGTCACGACCGGACTAGCTCCACTTGATGTTGCGCATCGCAAGCCTCCTGTCCGGAATGCAGCGGGGGCGGGGTGGTGGGTGCCTGCGGCCCACACGCGTGGCGTACCCAAACGCAATGACTCTTGGTGCCATGCGGACTACGCTGCGTAGATTAGTTGCTCTACGCCCATATCGGTCGGCACCTGCGCATACCTGACTACTTGACGGCACTGGCGGAGGTGAACCGCGGCATGGCGATGATGCACTGGCGGTCCCCGGTCGCCGGCGTGCGCAGCTGGGCGCTGTGGACGGTGCCCCCCGCCTGCCTCTACTGGATGGCCGCGGTGATGGCGCTGGCGGTCGCCCTGACGTCACGGGGCCTGGCGACGACGGCTCTTGAGCCTCGGCAGGCCGCCACCGCACTCGTGCTGACGGGGTGCGCCGCTTTCTGCGTCGAGGCCATGCGGCGGGTCGGTGAGCCTGCCGGTGTGTCGACGGACCTGCTGTCAGCGTGGACCTTGCCGGTCGCGCTGCTGCTCCCACCGCTCTACTCGCTGCTCGTCGCGCTACCACTCATGGTGCTCCTGCAGGTGCGGGTGCGGCGCGGGCTGACCTATCGCCGGGCCTACAGCGTCGCGGTGATAGGGCTGTCGAACTGGGGAGTCTCGGCCGCCTTCCATGCCTTCCTTCAAGCGGATCCGGCGCTGGGGACCACCGCCGTGGAACGGTCCGCGATCGTGCTGGTCGCCTTGGGCTGTGGGGCAGTTGGCCTCGCGATCAACGTGGTCCTGATCGGCATCGCGGTCCGGACGGTCTCACCCGAGATGAGCTGGCGCACGTTGGTCCTCGACCGGGAACAGCGCCTCGGCGACGCCGGCGAAATCTGTCTGGGCGTGTGCATCGCCGGGTGCTGGTTCGTGACGCCGGTGTTGGCGGTCACGATGCTCGTACCGGTGCTGCTGGTCCAGCGCAGCCTCACCCACGGCCAGCTGCGGGCCGCCGCGCGCACCGACGCCAAGACCGGCCTACTGAACGCGAAGGCCTGGCAGGAGGAGGCCGAGCGCGAGATCGTGCGCGCCCACCGCGAGGGGCAGCCGGTCGCGATCCTGATCGCCGACCTCGACCACTTCAGGCGGATCAACGATACCCACGGGCACCTGGCCGGTGACGTGGCGCTGCTGGCCGCGGTCAGCGCACTGTCCGGTGGGCTGCGGACGTACGACCAGCTGGGGCGGTTCGGGGGTGAGGAGTTCACCGCGGTGCTGCCGCGCACCGGGCACGCCGAGGCGCGCCGGATCGCCGAGCGGCTGCGCCTGGCGGTGGCGGCTGCGGCGATCGTCCTGGACGACACCGCGGTGCCACTCAGCGTCTCCGTGGGCGTCGCCATCCTCGGCCAGCACGGCGACGACCTGACCGACCTGCTTGCCGCCGCCGACCGAGCCCTTTACTGCGCCAAGCGCGCGGGCCGCAACCAGGTCGTCGTCGCCGCGTGACGCAGATCCGCTGATGCATCCGCTCTGCTGACGATGATCCAGGAGCGCGGATGTCGCCCTGGCGACACAGGGCCTGGATCACCGGGCAGCGAGCCGGGGGGACGGCAGCGCTCTCCTACGCTGGCGGGCATGGGCCAGGTGGTGCTCGTCGACACCGCGAACGTCATCGGCTCGCGGCCCGACGGCTGGTGGCGCGACCGACCGGCCGCGACCCGTCGCCTGCTTGCCCAGCTCGAGTCGCTGGTCGGTGCCGTCCTGCCGGCCGACGGCCCGAACGCCGGGCAGGTCGTCAGCGACGTGGTCGTCGTCCTGGAGGGGCAGGCCCGGCGGGCCGCGCCGACCGGGAACAGCAACGGCGTGGACGTCCGCCACGCCGCCGGCTCCGGCGACGACGCGCTGGTCGCCCTCGTCGGGGCCGGCACCCTGCTGATCACCGCCGACCGCGAGCTGGCCCGTCGGGCCGAGGCCTGTGGCGCCAGGGTCGCCGGGCCGCGCTGGCTGCTCGACCAGCTGAGCTAGTCCGCGACCGCGCCAGCGGTCGGGGTCGGGCGGCGGCCGTCGAGCTCGGTGCCGCGCACCGACAGCAGGACGGCCAGCAGGCCGCCGCAGACGATCGCGCTGTCGGCCACGTTGAAGCTGGGCCAGACCTTGAAGTCGATGAAGTCGACGACGGCGCCCCGCCCGACACCGGGGGCGCGTAGCAGGCGGTCCACCAGGTTGCCGGTCGCGCCGCCGAGCAGGAGGCCGAGCGCGACGGCCCAGACACGTGAGTGCAGCCGTCGCGCCGTCCGCAGGATCACCACGATCACCGCCAGCGCCACGGCTGTGAACACCACGGTCGCACCCTCGGCGAAGGAGAAGGCCGCGCCGGGGTTGCGGCTGGCCCGCAGCAGCAGGTGCCCGCCGAGTAGCGAAATGCTCCGCTGGCCTTCGAGGTGGGCCACGACGAGCGACTTGGTCACGATGTCGGTGCCGAGCACGAAGCCCGCGACCAGACCCAGGAGCCACGCCCGCCGAGGTAGGCCCACCGGCGCCGCCAGCCGCTCGCGCCGCGCCTGTCGCACAGCCACCCTGCCCCTCGTCGGCTCGCACGGTCGGACGAGGGTACGTCCGCCCGGAACGCTAGGCTGGGGTGCCGGGGACGCGGGCGCGAAGGTGGGCGGGCGCGAAGGTGGGTGGCACCGAGGGCTCGCCGCTTCCCTCCGTCGCAGCACCCATGACGGAGGACCGCCACAGATGACCCGCATGCGCCAGTTGCCGGCCCAGGTCGACCTGCCCGCGCTCGAGCGGAGCGTGCTCGACCGCTGGGCAGCCGGCCGGGTCTTCGAGCGCAGCCTCGAGCAGACGTCGGCCGGCGAGCCGTGGGTATTTTACGAGGGGCCACCGACGGCGAACGGCAAGCCCGGCGCCCACCACGTCGAGCCCCGCGCCTTCAAGGACCTGTTCCCGCGCTTCAAAACCATGCAGGGCCGGCACGTCCCCCGCCGGGCCGGCTGGGACTGCCACGGCCTGCCCGTCGAGCTCGCCGTGGAGAAGGAGCTCGGGTTCACCGGCAAGCAGGACATCGAGGCGTACGGCGTCGCGGAGTTCAACGCGAAGTGCCGCGAGAGCGTCCTGCGTCACGTCGACGAGTTCGAGCGGCTCACGACCCGGATGGGCTACTGGGTCGACATGTCCACGGCGTACCGGACGATGGACCCGTCCTACGTGCAGAGCGTCTGGTGGTCGCTGAAGCAGATCGCCGATCGAGGTCTGCTGGTCGAGGACCACCGGGTCGCGCCGTACTGCCCGCGCTGCGGCACGGCGCTGTCCGACCACGAGGTCGCGCAGGGGTACCAGGACGTCGTCGACCCGAGCGTGTACGTCCGCTTCCCGGTCACCTCCGGCCCGTTGTCGGAGCTCGGTGCTTCGCTGCTGGTGTGGACGACCACCCCCTGGACCCTGGTGTCCAACACCGCGGTCGCGGTCCACCCCGGCGTGACGTACGTCGCCGCGCGCACCGCGAAACCCGGGGGTGGCGACGAGGTGCTCGTGGTGGCCGAGCCGCTGCTGCACGTGCTCGGGCCGGACACCGAGGTGCTGGACCGCTTCCCGGGTCAGGCGCTGGAGCACACGACATACACCCGGCCCTTCGACTGGCTGGACATGCCGGGCGCACACTTCGTCGGCACAGCGCAGTACGTCACGACCGAGTCCGGGACCGGCCTGGTGCACCAGTCCCCCGCGTTCGGCGCCGACGACCTGGCCGTCGCGCGACGCTACGGGCTGCCGGTCGTCAACCCGGTGCGTCCCGACGGGACCTTCGAGGAGCACCTCCCGCTGGTCGGCGGTGTCTTTTTCAAGGCAGCCGACCGCGCACTGGTCACCGACCTGACCGCCCGCGGCCTGCTCTGGCGCGAGCAGCCGTACCAGCACAGCTATCCGCACTGCTGGCGCTGCGACACGGCCCTGATCTACTACGCGCTGCCGAGCTGGTACATCCGCACGACCGCCATCAAGGACCGGCTGATCGAGGAGAACGAGCGGACCGACTGGCACCCCGCGACGATCAAGCACGGCCGGTACGGCGACTGGCTGGACAACAACATCGACTGGGCGCTGTCGCGCAACCGCTACTGGGGCACCCCGCTGCCGATCTGGCGCTGCACCACCGACGCGTCGCACTGGCAGGCGTACGGCTCGCTCGCCGAGCTCGGGGCAGCTGCGGGCCGTCCGCTGTCGGCGCTGGACCCGCACCGGCCCTATGTCGACGACGTAGTCGTCCCCTGCGCACGCTGTGGCGCCGAGGCCCGTCGGGTGCCCGAGGTGATCGACGGCTGGTACGACAGCGGCGCGATGCCATTCGCGCAGGTCGGCTACCCGCACTCCGGCGTGGAGCCGGCCTACCCGGCGCAGTTCATCTGCGAGGCGATCGACCAGACCCGCGGCTGGTTCTACACGCTGATGGCGATCGGGACGCTGGTGTTCGACCGATCGTCGTACGAAACCGTGCTGTGCCTCGGACACATCCTGGACGGCGACGGCCGCAAGATGAGCAAGCACCTGGGTAACGTTCTCGATCCGTTCGAGATGTTCGAGCGGCATGGTGCCGACGCGCTGCGCTGGTACATGCTCTGCGCCGGCAGCCCATGGTCGGCGCGGCGGATCGGGCACGAACAGGTCGGTGAGGTCGTCCGCAAGGTCCTGCTGACCTACTGGAACACCGCCTCCTTCCTCACCCTGTACGCGGGCGTCAATGGCTGGTCGCCGGGCGATCCCGCGCCGGACCTGGCAGACCGGCCGCTGCTGGACCGCTGGGCGCTCTCGGAGGCCCACGCCGCGGCGCACGAGGTGACGGCGGCGCTGGAGGACTTCGACTCGCTGCGGGCCGGGCGCCGGCTCACTGCGCTCATCGACGACCTGTCGAACTGGTATGTCCGGGTCTCTCGCCGACGCTTCTGGGATGGCGACCCGGCGGCGCTGGCGACGCTGCACGAGTGCCTGCAGGTCCTGACGCTGCTGATGGCGCCGTTCACGCCGTTCGTCACCGACGAGGTATGGGACGCGCTGTTCACCGCCGGGTCCGGGCCGGAGTCGGTGCACCTGGCGAGCTGGCCGAACGCCGACCGGACCCTGGTCGACGGCGACCTGGCCGTG
>JAYVYM010000107.1:0-6098 GCA_043784245.1 Frankiales bacterium | reverse complement strand
ACTGTCGGGCAGCCGGGACAGCTCGAGTGAGGCGGCCCAGCCGGCCAGCGGCGGCGGCATGGCGGCCACCACGCCGCCGCGCACCGGTACCCGCTCCCGCACCACGACGGTGCCGGCCAGCAGGTCGCCGACCCGCTTGCCACGTGCCTGCACGAGCGACACGACGACCGGCAGGACGAAGAAGGTGATGCCCGGCTTCTCCAGGAACGCTCCCGCCAGGCCCCGGACGAGCGCCTGCCGGAAGCCGATCGGGCCACCGTCGTCGCGCACGACCCGCAAGCCCATCGCTGCCTTGCCGGGTGTGCGCCCGCGCAGCAGCGTCTCGAAGCCGACCGGATAGACCACGAGCACCAGGATGACGAGCAGCACGCCCAGCGCGTCGCCGAGCGCCCCGCTGACGTCGACCGACCCGATGGCTGCCAGCAGACCGATCATCACCAGCAGCCCGATCTGCGCGGCGGCGTCGATCGCCGCGGCGACCGAACGCGAGGGCAGCGCGGCGGTACGCAGATCGAGCGCGACGGCCTCACCGGTCACCAGGTCGCTCACAGTCGTCCACACTCCGTCACCGCCGGGTCACGGGGGTCCGCCGGCAGACCTAGTCTGCCCTCGTGGACCTCGACGCGTACGTGGCCGCCCACAGGGCCGACTGGCAGCGTCTCGAGACCCTGCTGGCGCGGGCGTCGCGGCCTCGGCGGCTGTCGGGCGGTGAGGTCGACGAGGTGGTCGACCTCTACCAGCGGGTCGCCACCCACCTGTCGGTCGTGCAGAGCGCCGGCCCCGACCCGCAGCTCATCGGGCGGCTGTCGACGTTGGTCGCGCGGGCCCGCGGCACGGTCGCGGGCTCGCGCCAGTCGTCATGGCGCGACGCGGTCCGCTTCCTCGCCCGGGACTTTCCGGCAGTCTGCTATCGCACGCGATGGTGGTGGGGAGGCGCTGCCTTGGGATTCCTGATCGTCGCCACAGCGTTCGGCGTCTGGGTGGCCAACGATCCGCAGGTCCAGCTGGCGATCGCCGACCCCGACAAGGTCCGGCGGCTCGTCGACCAGGACTTTGCGGGCTATTACAGCTCCGCGCCCGCGCAGGACTTTGCGGCCCGGGTGTTCACCAATAACGCCTACGTGGCAGCGCAGGCGATCCTGTTCGGGGTCCTGCTGGGGCTGCCCATCCCGTACATCCTGTTTCAGAATGCACTGAACGTCGGGGTCAGCGGTGGCCTGCTGGCCGCCAACGGGCGTACCGGCCTGTTCTTCGGGCTGATCCTGCCGCATGGCCTGCTGGAGCTGACCGCCGTCTTCGTGGCCTGCGGGCTGGGCCTGAAGCTCGGCTGGACCGTCGTCGATCCCGGCCGGCGGACCCGGAGCGCAGCGTTGGCCCAGGAGGGCCGCGCCCTGGTGACGGGCGCACTCGGGTTGGCCGTCGTGCTGCTGGTCTCGGGGCTGATCGAGGGCTTTGTGACACCGAGCGGTTTGCCGACGGCGGCCCGCATCGGCATTGGCGTCCTTGCCGAGGCGGCCTTCCTGGCCTGGGTGTTCGGGCCCGGCCGGCGGGCGCATCGAGCTGGCGTCACCGGTGACGTCACGGCTTCTCGAGCCGGTGACGTGCTGCCGACCGCCTGACGGCCCGCCCGGGCGGAGTCACGTCTACTGCCAGCCGCGCCGCTCGACGCCGCCGGGCACCGGCTGGGCCGGGTCGTACGGCGTCCGGGTGTGTACGAAGGTCGCGACGACCAACAGGTCGGTGGTCACCCGCAGGACCTCGCCGGTGTAGTAGCCGTCGAGCCCGACCCAGCTGCCGTCGCCGCGGTCGGTGAAGCGGCTGTCGCGGGCCGGCCGTCGCAGGCCGCCCAGGTGCAGCAGCCCGTCGCTCTGCAGCCGTAGGACGTACGCCGACGGGCCCCAGTACCAGGTGCCGAGCAGCGCGAGGTCGACCGTCGCGGGCACCGCCTGCCAGCTGCCGCCGATCGCCGGCTCGTGCGCGTCGAGCAGGTCGAGCAGGTCGGGCAGCAGCCCGCCGTCGGCGCCGCTGGTCGCGTTGCGCAGCACCAGCGCGCCGTCGCCGTTGGCCCGGTCGACGAAGACGCCTGCCAGGAAGCCCGGCATCGAGCCGCCGTGGCCGACCACGGTGCGGCCGCCGGCGCGCAGCACCTGCAGGCCCAGCCCGTACGCCGACCAGGCTTCTGCGGCGCTGTCGACACCCGCCGGGAGCGTCATCTCCTCGAGCGTGGCGCTCGAGAGGACGTCGCCGGTGTCGCCGAGCAGGAAGGTGGCGAAACGCCCGAGGTCGTCGAGCGTCGACCACAGCTGCCCGGCCGGGGCCATCGTGCCGTGGTCGTGCTCGGGCTCGGGGTGCAGGACGTCGGCCCACGGGTGCACTGCCCAGCCGGTGGCGGCCAGGCCGTCCGGGCGCGGCGTGGTGCGCCGCATCCCCAGCGGCAGCAGCACTTCGTCGCGTACGACGTCGACCCAGGGCCGGCCGCGCAGGGCCACCAGCAGCTCGCCGAGCAGCCCGTAGCCCAGGTTGGAGTAGTGGAACTGCCGGCCGGCCCCGAGCGGCAGGTGCTCCGGCGCGAGGCCGAGGTCGGCGAGCGATCCGCCGGGGGTGCGCTCCCACCACTGGCCGGGGCTCTCGGCGGTCAGGCCGGCGGTGTGGCTGAGCAGCTGACCGACGGTCCGCTGCCCGGCGGGCGTGCCGGGCAGATGCCGCTCCAGCGGGTCGTCCAGGTGCAGCCGGCCCTCGTCGCGCAGCCGCAGCACAGCCACCGCTGTCAGCGATTTGGTGATCGAGCCGAGCCGGTGCTGCACGTCGGTGTGCGGCTCGGCGACGTCGCCGCGGGCCCCGGACCAGGCCAGCTTGCCGCCCCGGACGACCCCGGCGACCAGGCCGGGGGCCCGGCTGTCGCGCTGCGCCCGCGCGGTACGGGCCAGCAGGTGATGGGCGGTCGCGGGCAGCAGCCCCGCGCCGGGCGGGTGGGCATCGGTCACCACCTGACGCTACGGGTGAGCGGGACGCCCGCGAGCGACCGGGGCCGGCTCGTGCCGCAGGTACCGGCGCGTGCAGCTGCCGGTGCCGTGCGTGAGGGCGCTGAGCTGCACGGCATAGCGCAGCAGCTCGGCGTCGGGTACCTCGGCGTGCACGACGGTGACGTCCGGTCCGTCGGCAGCGCTGCCCGTCACGCGGGCCCGCCGGCCGGCAAGGTCGGACATCACCGCCCCGACCGCCCAGGTGGGCACCTGCACCTCGAGCTCGCTGATCGGCTCGAGCAACTCGGTGCCGACGGCCGCAACCGCCTCGCGCAGCGCCAGCGCGCCCGCTGCGGTGAAGGCCGCGTCGGAGGAGTCCACCGCGTGCGCCTTGCCGTCGACGAGCGACACGGACAGGTCGACCAGCGGGCGGCTCTCGTGCACACCCCGTCCGGCCTGGGCGCGGACGCCCTTCTCGACGCTGCCGACGTACGCCGTCGGCACGCTGCCGCCGACCACCCGGCTCTGGAAGCGCAGCCCGGACCCGGTCGGCAGCGGGGTGAGCTCCAGCGCGACGACGGCGTACTGGCCGTGCCCGCCGGACTGCTTGACCAGCCGGCCGGTGGCCGTGACCGGGCCGGCGAGGGTCTCGCGCAGCGCGACCCGCACCTCGGGGCGCTCGACCGCCACGCCGAGCCGGTCGAGCAGCACCTCGGCGTGCGCCTCGCCGAGACACCACAGCAGCAGCTGTCCGGTCTCGCTGTCGCGCTGCACGCGTACCGACGGGTCTTCCACGGCGACCCGGGCGAGGGCGTCGTCGAGCCGGTCCTCGTCCGCGTGCGAGACGGCGACCAGGGCCACCGGCAGCTGGGGGTCCGGCAGCTCCCAGGTCTGCACCAGCAGCGGCCGGTCGACACCGGAGAGCGTGCCGCCGGTCTGGGCGCTGCCGAGCCGGGCCACCACGCAGATGTCGCCGGCCCCGCATGCCGTCACCGGCCGGGTCGTCGACCCGAGCGGGCTCGACAGCGGGCCGACCCGCTCGTCCGAGTCGTGCTCGGGCCGGCTGCCTACATGGCCGGACACGTGCAGCGGCGCATCCGGGCGCAGGGTGCCGGAGAACACCCGTACCAGGCTGACCCGGCCGAGGTAGGGGTCGGTGCTGGTACGGACGACCTCGGCGAGGAGCGGGCCGTCCGGGTCGCAGCCCACCGGGGGCGCGACCAGGCCGTCGAGGTGGGTCACCGGCGGCGCCGGGTGTTCCAGCGGGGTCGGGAAGGCGCGTACGAGCAGGTCGAGCAGCTCGGCGATCCCGGTGCCGGTCAGCGCATCGACGGGCACGACCGGGTGGAAACGGCCGCTCGCCACCGCCTTCTCGAGGTCGCTGAGCAGCACGTCGGGGTCCAGCAGCTGACCATCGAGGTAGCGGTCGAGCAGTGCCTCGTCCTCGCTCTCGGCGATGACACCCTCGAGCAGGCCGCTGCGGGCGGCCTCGGCACCCGCCAGCTCGTCGGCGGTCGCGTCCCGCCCGGCGCCCGTGTCGCCGATGTGGACGCGCAGCGTGAGCAGGTCCAGCAGGCCGCCGGCGAGGGGCAGCTCGACCGCGTGCACGCCCTCGCCGAACGCCTCGTGGCAGGCCCGTACGACACCCTCGACGTCGGCACGGGGCCGGTCGACCTGCGTGACCGCCACCGCGCGCGGCAGCCCGACGGCCGCGCACTCGCGCCAAAGCTGCTCGGTACGCGCATCAACATCGTCGACGGCGCTGACGACGAACAACGCCGCATCGGCGGCCCGCAGCCCGGCCCGCAGCTCAGCGACGAAGTCGGCGTGCCCGGGGGTGTCGAGCAGGTTCACCTTGACCCCGTCGTGCTCGAGCGGTGCCAGCGCCAGCGTCACAGATCGGTGCTGGCGGCGTTCGAGATCGCTGCTGCCACACACGGTGCTGCCGTCCTCGACCCGACCGGGACGCCCGATCGTCCCGGCGGCGACCAGCAGCGCCTCGACCAGCGTCGTCTTACCGGCACCCGACCGGCCGACGAGAACCACGTTGCGCAGCAGGTGGGGGCCACGCGGCAGCGGTCCGGTGCTGCGCGCCGATGCGGCGCCCTTCCCGGGCGCCCCGCCCCTCGGCGCGGGGGGCCTCGGGACAGCTGCGCCCGTGGTGGTGGTCGTGGTGATAGCCATCGCATCCTCCGGCGGAGCGAGCCGGCGGCGCGGTGGCCGCGGTGCGCGCCAGCCTGACGCCCTGCCCCGGACCGCACAAGGGCCGGCTCCTCTCCAAAGTGCTGCCACCTCCGGCGCGTGCGCTCTATCCTGCGGCATGACCTTCGCCGGTGAAGGGCTGTTCCTGGCCGAGCTCTGCCTGCTCATCTACTGCGTGCTGAACATCGTCACCACGCCCGACGCGGAGATCCGCAACCTGCCCAAGCTGGTGTGGCTGGTGCTCGTCGTGGTGTTGCCGCTGGCCGGCGGTATCGCCTGGCTGGTCGCCGGCCGCCCACGGGCGCCAGCTGCCGGCCTGCCCTCGCGGGGCAACCGCGGCGTACCGGCGCAGGACGACCGGCCGGGTCGGGCGCACGTCGCCTCCCCCGACGACGACGAGGAGTTCCTGCACGGCCTGCGGGCCCGCGTTGACGCCCAGCGCGAGCAGGCGGCTCGCCAGCAACAGCAGGACAGCGAGCGCGAGCAGGCCGAGCGCAGCCAGGCGTGGCAGCGCCGCCACGGCAAGGGCGACCCCGAGGCCTGACGCTCGCTCAGAGCCGCCCAGCGGCTTTCAGGGCCAGGTAGGCGTCGGCAACGGCCGGGGCGAAGAGCTCCGGCGGCGCGTCGACGACCTCGACGCCGCGGGCGCGGAGCAGGGCGGTGGTGCGCCGCCGGTCGGCCCGGGCGCGCTCGGCGGCGGCCGCGTCGTACACCGCCTCGACGTCGCCGCGCCCCCGCAGCATCTGCTCGACGCGGGGGTCGCCGACCGCGGCGAGCACCACCGTGTGACGGCTGGTGAGCGAGGACAGCACCGGCAGCAGGCCTTCCTGCAGCGCGGCGGTGTCCAGGGTGGTGAACAGCACGACCAGCGAGCGCCGCCGGGACCGGCGCAGCACCTCGCTCACCAGCAGCCGTCCATCGCTCTCCACCAGC
>JAYVYM010000106.1:0-8041 GCA_043784245.1 Frankiales bacterium | reverse complement strand
CGGCACGTCGCCGGGCTGCCCGACCCGGTCGGTGAGGTCGTCCGCGGCTCGACGCTGGCGAACGGCCTGGAGCTGCGGCAGGTGCGGGTCCCGCTCGGCGTCGTCGGGATCGTGTACGAGGCGCGCCCCAACGTCACCGCCGACGCCGCCGGGCTGTGTGTCAAGAGCGGCAACGCCGTGCTGCTGCGGGGCAGTGCCAGCGCGTACCGCTCCAACACCGTGCTCGTGCAGGTCCTCGCCGCTGCAGCGACGGCTGCCGGGCTGCCCGTCGACAGCGTGCAGCTGGTGCCCGGCACCGACCGCGCGAGCGTCACCGAGCTGATGCAGGCGCGCGGCCTGGTGGATGTGCTGATCCCGCGGGGGGGCGCCGGGCTGATCTCGGCGGTCGTCGCCGGCTCGCAGGTGCCGGTCATCGAGACCGGTGTCGGCAACTGCACCGTCTACGTCGACGCCGAGGCCGACCTGGACATGGCCGTCGCGATCATCGTCGATGCCAAGACCACCCGGCCGTCGGTGTGCAACGCCGCCGAGACGCTGCTGGTGCACGGCGCGGTCGTCGCGGAGTTCCTGCCGCGAGCCGAGAAGGCGCTCGAAGGGGTCCGGCTGCACGCCGACGCTCGGGCGGCAGAGCACCTGGTCGACAGCGTGCCGGCCGGCGACGACGACTGGGCGGCCGAGTACCTCTCCCTGGACCTGGCGGTCGGCGTCGTCGACTCGCTCGAGGCGGCCACCGACCACATCCGTCGCTGGGGGAGCGGCCACACCGAGGCGATCGTCACCCGCTCGGTGCAGGCGGCCCGCCAGTTCATCAGCCGGCTCGACAGCGCCGCGGTGATGGTCAATGCCTCGACCCGGTTCACCGACGGCGGCGAGTTCGGGTTCGGCGCGGAGATCGGCATCTCGACCCAGAAGCTGCACGCCCGCGGCCCGATGGGCCTGCCCGAGCTGACCAGCACCACGTACGTCGTCACCGGCGACGGGCACGTCCGCGGCTGACCCGCGCGACGCCCCTTTTGTGGGCGCCTCCCCTTCACAGTGCGCTCCGCAGGCGCACTCCCGCATGGCAGCTGCACCCTCGCAGCGCAGGTGCGCACCCCTGGCGCCGTTGCGAGGACGGGAGACGTGCACCACTCTGTCCAGGGCCGGACGTCTGTCCGGTCCTGGAGGAGGACAGCGATGAGTCAGCCACCGCAGGTCGACGGCGTCGAGGTGCGCGCGCCGTGGCGCACGGGCTACGAGCAGGTGCTCACAGCCGACGCGCTGGGCCTGCTGGCGCGGCTGCAGCGCGAGCTCGGTCCGCGCCGCAGTGAGCTGCTGGCTGCCCGGGCCACCCGCGACGCCGAGCTGGCTGCCGGGGCGCTGCCCGACTTCCTGCCCGAGACGGCCGACGTGCGCGGCGGCGACTGGCGGGTCCCGCCGCCGGCGCCTGGGCTGGTCGATCGCCGGGTCGAGATCACCGGCCCGACCGACCGCAAGATGGTCATCAACGCGCTCAACTGCGGCGCCAAGGTCTTCATGGCCGACTTCGAGGACAGCAACACCCCGACGTTCGACAACCTCGTGCAGGGCCAGCTCAACCTGCGCAACGCCTGGCTGCGGAAGATCGACTTCACCAGCCCTGAGGGTAAGTCGTACGCCCTGGCCGACACCGTCGCGACGCTGGTCGTACGCAACCGGGGCTGGCACCTGCCCGAGCGGCACGTGCTCGTCGACGGCGAGCCCGTGTCGGGGAGCCTGTTCGACTTCTGCCTCTACATGACGACCAGCGCGCAGATCGCCATCGACAAGGGCTTCGGGCCGTACTTCTACCTGCCCAAGCTGGAGAGCCACCTCGAGGCCCGGCTCTGGAACGACGCGTTCGTGCTGGCGCAGGAGGCCCTGGGCATCCCGCGCGGCACGATCCGGGCCACCTGCCTCATTGAGACGATCATGGGTGCGTTCGAGATGGAAGAGATCGTGTACGAGCTGCGCGAGCACTCCGCCGGCCTGAACGCCGGCCGCTGGGACTACATCTTCTCGATGATCAAGAAGTTCCGGACCCGTGGCGCGGAGTTCCAGCTCCCCGACCGAGCCGACGTGAAGATGACGGTGCCGTTCATGCGGGCCTACACCGAGCTGCTCGTCAAGACCTGTCACGCGCACGGCGCGCACGCGATCGGCGGGATGGCCGCTTTCATCCCCAACCGCAAGGACGCCGAGGTCAACGACGCGGCGCTGGTGGCCGTGCGCGCCGACAAGACCCGCGAGGCCGATGACGGCTTCGACGGCTCCTGGGTCGCCCACCCCGACCTCGTGCCGGTGGCGCTGGAGGTGTTCGACGCCAAGCTCGGTGAGCAGCCCAACCAGCTCGACCGGCTGCGCGACGACGTACACGTGACCGCCGCGCAGCTGCTCGACGCCAAGTCCACCCCGGGGTCAGTGACTGAAGCCGGGGTTCGCAACAACGTCAGCGTCGGCATCCAGTACCTCGAGTCCTGGCTGCGCGGCGGGGGGGCGGTCGCCATCTTCAACCTCATGGAGGACGCTGCGACCGCCGAGATCAGCCGCTCGCAGATCTGGCAGTGGGTCCACAACGGGGTGCACACCGCCGAGGGCACGGCCATCACGCCCGACTGGGTGCGACATGTCGAGGACGAGGAGTTGTCCAAGGTGAAAGCCATCGTCGGTGACCAGCGCTTCAACGCCGGGAAGTACGCCGAGGCCCGCGAGCTGTTCGAGCAGGTGGCGCTGGCCGACGACTTCGTGGAATTCCTCACCCTCCCGGCGTATGAGCGGCTCGACGCATGACCGCCGTGCTGCTCGCCCCACCGGCCTCCGCGCGCCTCGCCGAGGACCTGCGCCGACTGATCGGCGCCGACAAGGTGCTGACCGACCCCGCGCAGCTGCGGACCTACGAGTGCGACGGTCTGGCCACTTTCCGGACCCGGCCCGGGGTCGTGGTGCTCGCCAGCACCCGCGACGACGTCGTGCAGACCGTCCGGCTGTGCGCCGCGGCCGGGGTTCCCTTCGTGGCCCGCGGCTCGGGCACCGGGCTGTCTGGCGGCGCCATGCCGATCGCCGAGGGCGTGCTGATCGTGCTGACCCGACTGCGGAAGATCGTGTCGGTCGACCCTGACAACCAGCGCGTGGTCGTCGAGCCCGGGGTCATCAACCTGTGGGTCACGCGCGAGGCCGCGCCGCACAACCAGGCCTATGCGCCTGACCCGTCCTCACAGCAAATCTGCAGCATCGGCGGCAACGTTGCCGAGAACGCCGGCGGCGCGCACTGCCTGAAGTACGGCTTCACGGTCAACCACGTGATGGGCGCCGAGGTGGTGCTCTCCAGCGGTGAGGTCGTGCACCTGGGCGGCAGCGCCCCGGAGCACCCCGGCTACGACCTGCTCGGGGCCTTCATCGGCAGCGAGGGGACGCTCGGGGTCACCACCGAGGTCACGCTGCGCACCGTGCGGGTACCGGAGTCGGTGCAGACCATGCTCGTCGGCTTTCGCAGCGTGGAGGACGCCGCCGGCGCCGTCAGTGACATCATCGCCGCCGGCATCCTGCCGGCCGCGATCGAAATGATGGACGCGCTGGCCATCGAGGCGGCGGAGGCGGCCGTCAAGTGTGGCTACCCGGCCGGGGCGGTCGCGGTGCTCGTCATCGAGCTCGACGGGCCGCAGGTCGAGGTCGACGCCCAGTTCGCCCAGGTCGAGGCCCTGTCGCAGGCGCGGCACGCCTTCGAGACCCGGATCGCCCGGGACGCCGCAGAGCGGGCGCTGATGTGGAAGGGCCGCAAGTCGGCGTTCGCCGCTGTCGGCCGGATCAGCCCGGCGTACTACGTGCAGGACGGCGTGATCCCCCGCACCAAGCTGCCCGAGGTGCTCGCCGGCATCGCCCGGTTGGCTACGGAGGCGAACGTACGGGTCGCCAACGTCTTCCACGCCGGCGACGGCAACCTGCACCCGCTGATCCTGTTCGACGACGCCGTCCCTGGCGCCGCCCATGCCGCCGAGGAGCTGGGGTTCGCCATCCTGGACCTGTGCATCGAGGCCGGCGGCAGCATCACCGGCGAGCACGGCGTCGGGGTGGAGAAGAAGTCCAAGATGTCGGCGCAGTTCACGCCGGAGGACCTCGACACGATGCAGCTGGTGCGTTGCGCCTTCGACCCGGATGGCCTGGCCAACCCGGGCAAGCTGTTTCCGACGCCGCGGCTGTGCGGGGAGCGGCCCGGCGTGTACACCGCAGCCGACACCCACGACCCGGCGCTGGGCGACGTGTTCTAGATGGACATGTTCGCGATGGACGCTGCCTCGATGGAGGTGTTCTAGGTGGTGGCGGCGCAGCTGGCCGCTGGCTGGTCCGGCACCGGCGCCGACGCGGTGTCCGGCGTCGTCCCCGGCCAGGTTGCCCGCCCGTCGTCGGCCCGTGAGGTTGCCGACGTGCTGCGCTCCACGACAGGGACCGTCGTCCCCGTAGGTGGCCGTAGCAAGATCGGTTGGGCGGCACCGCCGACCTCCTGCGACCTGGCTCTGGACCTCACCGAGCTCGACCGCGTCCTGGAGCACGTCGCCGGTGACCTGGTGGTCGTGGCCGAGGCCGGCGTGCGGCTCGAGGCCCTGCAGGACCAACTGGCCGCCTCCGGCCAGATGCTCGCGCTCGACCCGCCCGAGCCGGACGCGACCCTCGGCGGCCTGGTCAGCGCCAACGCGTCGGGTCCGCGCCGGCTGCGCTACGGCACCGTGCGCGACCTGCTGATCGGCGTCACGGTCGTGCTGGCCGACGGCACCACCGCCTCCTCCGGCGGCAAGGTCGTCAAGAACGTCGCGGGCTACGACCTCGGCAAGCTCTATACCGGGGCGCACGGCAGCCTCGGTGTCGTGGTGTCGACGACCTGGCGACTGCACCCGCTGCCGCCCGCCTCCGGCGCGGTCGTCGTGCCGGTCCGCGACAGCGCCGACGCCGGCCGGCTCGCCCAGCTGCTGGTCAGGTCGACACTGACGCCGTCAGCCACCGAGCTGCGGCGCGCCGACGGCGAGCTGTCGTTGCTTGTGCTGTTCGAATCGATCCCGGAGTCGGTTGACGCGCAGGCCGCCGCGGCGGTCGCGTTGCTCGGGGCGGGCGAGCGCAGCGAGCAGCCACCGTCCTGGTGGGGCCACCGCCCCGGCGCCGACGCTGACCTGGTGCTGCGCCTGGCGTACGAGCCCTACGCCCTGCCCGCCGTGCTCGACGCGCTACCGGCGACGGCGGTTGTGCACGCCTCGACCGGTACCGGCGTTGCCTACGTCGCCCAGCCCGCGGCGACCGGGCTTGCCGGCCTGGCTGGGCTGCGTACGGCTCTGGCGCCGTACGACGGCACGGCGGTCGTGCTGTCGGCGCCGGCAGGCTCGGGTGTGGATCATTGGGGACCCGTCCCTGACTCCTTCGCGCTCATGCAGCGCGTGAAGGACCGCTTTGACCCGGAGCGGCGACTGTCGCCCGGACGCCTGCTTGGAGGCCTTTAGATGACCAGCCCGCCGGTCGAGCAGGGCTCCGCCGACCTTCCGAGGGGCGCCGAGACCGGCGCGGAGCGGGCCACCGACCAGGCTGCCGCCGAGCTGCTCGGCGCCCGCCGGCCGCTCGACCTGGGCCAAGGCGGTCCGGTCGCCGCTAGCGCACCCGGCGCGACGGTCGGGCTGGGCCTGCCAGGCATCGGGCTGCCGCTGCAACCGGCCTTCGACGGCCACCACCCGCCTGACGCCGCCCTCGTCGGCGACTGCGTGCACTGCGGCTTCTGCCTGCCGACCTGCCCGACGTACGTGCTGTGGGGCGAGGAGATGGACAGCCCGCGCGGGCGCATCGACATCATGAAGGCCGGTCTCGAGGGCGAGCCGTTCGACGACGCCAGCTTCCGGCACATCGACCAGTGCCTGGGCTGCATGGCCTGCGTCACCGCCTGCCCGTCGGGGGTGCAGTACGACAAGCTGATCGAGAGCACCAGGGCGCAGCTCGAGCGACGGGTATCGCGACCGCGGGGCGAGGCGCTGCTCCGCGAGATGATCTACCGCCTGTTCCCCTATCCCCGGCGGCTGCGGGTCCTGCGCGCCCCGCTGCGGGCCTACCAGGCCAGCGGCCTGGGCCGAGTGCTCGCCAGGAGCGGCTTGCTGAGCCGACTGCCCCAGGGCCTGCAGGCGATGGAGTCGCTCGCTCCGCGACTGGGGCACGTCGAGCGGCTCCCGGCGCGCACCCCCGCCAGCGGCACCGCCCGGCGCACCGTCGGGCTGCTGACCGGCTGCGTGCAGGGCACCTTCTTTCCTGACGTCAATGCCGCGACGGTGCGGGTGCTGGCGGCCGAGGGCTGCGAGGTCCTGGTTCCGCGGAAGCAGGGCTGCTGCGGCGCGCTGTCGGCGCACGCCGGCCGCGAGGACGAGGCGATCGCCTTCGCCAAGGGTGTTATCGAGGCCTTCGAGGGAGTGGACACGCTCGTGGTCAACGCCGCCGGCTGCGGTTCCAACCTCAAGGAGTACGGCCACCAGCTGCGCGACGAGCCGGGCTGGCCCGAGCGCGCGCAGGCCCTGGCCGACAAGGCCCTCGACATCACCGAGCTGCTCGTCGAGCTGCACGCCGACGGCGGCCCGGTCGCGAAGCGACACCCATTGCCGATGACGGTGGCCTACCAGGACGCCTGCCACCTCGCCCACGCCCAGGGCATCCGCGAGCAGCCGCGCCGACTGCTACGCGACGTGCCCGGCATCGAGCTGCGAGAGCTGGCCGAGGCGGAGATCTGCTGTGGTAGCGCCGGTACCTACAACCTGCTGCACCCCGAGCCCGCCCATGAGCTCGGCGAGCGCAAGGCCAGAGCGGTCCTGGACACCGGCGCGCAGGTGATGGTCACCGCAAACCCGGGCTGCTGGATGCAGGTCGCGACCACGCTGGCCGGGATGGGCGAGCGCTTGCCGGTGGCCCACACCGTGCAGGTCCTGGACGCCTCCATCCGGGGAGTTCCCGTGGAGCAGCTGCTGGCGCGTGCCCTGGATGGCCCCGGGACGGTCGCGTCGAGCGCCACGTCCGGTTCCGCAGGGCGTACGGTGCGCGCCTCGACTGCTTAGGAAGGCCCACGATGCTGCTGGCCAGCTACCGCCAGGTCTACAACCCGGTCAGCTCCTCGCTGGGGCTGTCCGCACTGCTGGCGATGCTGCCGCTGCTGACCCTGTTCGTCCTGCTCGGTGGCCTGCGGATGAAGGCCTGGATGGCCTCGATGATCGCACTCGTCGTCGCGCTCGTGATCGCCGTCGCGGTCTACTCGATGCCGGTCGGCGACGCGCTCAACAGCGGGCTGTGGGGAGCGGCCTTCGGCCTCTTCCCGATCATGTGGATCGTCGTCAATGCGATCTGGGTCTACAACCTGACCGTCGAGACCGGGCACTTCGACGTGCTGCGCCGCTCGTTCGCCTCCATCAGCGACGACCAGCGCATCCAGGCCATCATCATCGCCTTCTGCTTCGGGGCGCTGATGGAGGCCCTTGCCGGCTTCGGCACGCCGGTCGCCATCAGCTCGGTGATGCTGATCGCGCTGGGGTTCCGGCCGATCAAGGCAGCCACCATCGCGCTGGTCGCCAACACCGCGCCGGTTGCCTTCGGCGCGCTCGCGGTCCCGATCACCACCCTGGCAGGGATCACCAAGCTGCCGGTCGACGACCTGGGCTCGATGGTCGGCCGGCAGACCCCGGTGCTGGCGATCTTCGTCCCGCTCGCGCTGGTCTGCATCGTCGACGGCGCCCGTGGCCTGCGGCAGGTCTGGCCGCCCGCGCTGCTGTGCGGCGCGGTCTTCGCGGTCTTCCAGTACGTCGCGTCCAACTACTGGTCGGTGCCGCTCACCGACATCATCGCCGCGCTCGCGAGCGCGCTCGCGGTGCTGGCCTTCACTCGGGTGTGGCACGCGAAGGAGGGCTACGTCGAGTCCGGGGACGACGGGCCGGAGCCGAGCGGTCGCCGCCTGCCGGTCGTCGCCGGCGGGAGCGAGGATGCCGACCCCGTCGCTGTTGCCCGCGCCCGCGCCGACGCCGGCCGGCAGGTCACCGACTCC
>JAYVYM010000105.1:0-4066 GCA_043784245.1 Frankiales bacterium | reverse complement strand
GGCGGGCTATGACAGCACCCTGGCCTATGTCCGGGCCTGCGCGGTGGCGGTGCTGGAGCAGACCGGCCTGCTGCCCCACCTCAACCCGGGGGTGCTGAGTTGGAGCGAGCTGCAGCGACTGAAGCCGGTGGCGCCGTCGATGGGGATGATGCTCGAGACGACCGCCGACGTCCCGGCCCACCGTGGCAGCCCGGACAAGGTCCCGGCGGTGCGACTGCGGACCCTGGAGGACGCCGGGCGGCTGAGCGTGCCGTTCACGACCGGGCTGCTCGTGGGGATCGGAGAAAGCGTGCGGGACCGCGCCGAGACGGTCTTCGCGATCCGGGCCAGCCACGCCCGGCACGGCCACGTGCAGGAGGTGATCGTCCAGAACTTCCGGGCCAAGGCCGACACCGCGATGCGCCACGAACCCGACGCCGGGATACCGGAGTTCCTCGCCGCCGTCGCGGTCACCCGCCTGGTGATGGGGCCACGGATGCGGGTGCAGTCACCGCCGAACCTGGTCGACCTCGCGCAGACCGCCTCCCTGCTGGCTGCCGGTGTCGACGACTGGGGCGGCGTCAGCCCGCTCACGCCGGACCACGTGAACCCCGAGCGCCCCTGGCCGCACCTCGAGGACCTGGCCCGCGCCACTGCCGACGCCGGGTTCGTGCTGCGCGAGCGCCTGACCGCGCACCCGCCGTACCTCGAGGAGCCCTGGCTCGACCCGCGCCTGGCCGGCCACGTCGCCGCGCTGCGCGGGCCCGACGGGCTGGCGGCCGACGTCCTGCCCATCGGGTTGCCGTGGCAGGAGCCCGACGACGCCCTGGTGAGCTCGGGCCGCACCGACCTGCACCGGACCGTCGACACCACCGGCCGCACCGCTGAGCGCCGCACCGACTTCGACGAGGTCTACGGCGGCTGGGAAGCGATCGCCGCCGCCGTACCGGCCCCTCGCGCCCGGCTCACGCACGACGTCGCCGCCGCACTGCGGGTCGCCCGCGACCGCCCCGCGACCCTGACCGAGCAACAGGCGCTGGCGCTGATAACGGCCGACGGCACGGACCTCGACGCGGTGTGCGCGCTCGCCGACGACGTCCGCCGCGACACCGTCGGCGACGACGTCACCTATGTCGTCAACCGGAACATCAACTTCACGAACGTCTGCTACACCGGCTGCCGCTTCTGCGCGTTCGCCCAGCGGCGGACCGACGCCGACGCCTACACGCTGTCGCTCGAGGAGGTCCAGCAGCGGGCCGCCGAGGCCTGGTCCGTCGGCGCGACCGAGGTCTGCATGCAGGGCGGCATCGACCCGCAACTGCCCGGGACGGCCTACCTGGACCTCGCCCGGGCCGTGAAGCGCGGCGCACCGGGCATCCACCTGCACGCCTACTCGCCGATGGAGATCGTCAACGGCGCGGCCCGGATGCAGGTGAGCATCCCTGAGTTCCTCCTTGCTGCCCGCGAGGCCGGCGTGGACAGCCTGCCGGGGACCGCCGCGGAGATTCTGGACGACGACATCCGCTGGGTGCTCACCAAGGGAAAGCTCCCGACCCAGCAGTGGATCGAGGTCGTTCAGGCCGCCCACGACATCGGCCTTCCGACGACCAGCACGATGATGTACGGCCACGTCGACCAGCCGCACCACTGGATCGCCCACCTGCGCCTGCTCGCCCGGCTGCAGGACGAGAGCGGCGGGTTCACCGAGTTCGTACCGCTGCCGTTCGTCCACACCAGCGCGCCGCTGTACCTCGCCGGCGTCGCCCGGCCCGGCCCGACCGTCCGCGACAACCGCGCGGTCCACGCCCTCGCCCGGCTGCTGCTGCACGGACGGATCGACCACGTCCAGTGCTCCTGGGTCAAGCTCGGTCCTGACCAGTGCCATCAGGTCCTCGCCGGCGGCGTCGACGACCTCGGTGGCACCCTGATGGAGGAGACCATCAGCCGGATGGCCGGTAGCCAGCACGGCAGCCGCAAGAGCGTCGACGACCTTGAGACCATGGTCCGGGCCGCCGGACGCACCCCCCGGCAGCGCACGACGACCTACGGGACAGTGGCCGACGAGCGCTGGCAGGCGGCCCGGCGTCCTGGTGCGCCCGCTCTGCTCCCGCTGCTGCCGTGAGCCCGGACAGAGTGCGGCTCGGGAAGGTCGCCGATGTTCCGGAGCAGAGGTACGCGGTGACCGCTGTCGTGCCCGTCAAACAGCTCGCGCTCGCGAAGTCGCGCCTGGCCCTGCCGGTGGAGCAGCGCTGGGCCCTGGCGCTCGCCTTCGCACTCGACACGGTCGCCGCCCTGGCCGGCAGTCCCTGTGTGGGGGCGATCGTCGTGGTCACGGCCGACCCGGACGTCGAGCGCTGCCTGCAGGGACAGCCGGCGCACCTGGTCCGGGACACAGGGGTCGGCCTGCTGCCAGCAGTGGCCGCCGGCTGTCGCGTGGCTGCCTCGCGGTGGCCGGGTGCGGGGGTGGCGGTGGTCCCGGCCGACCTCCCGTGCCTGTCCTGTGACGACGTCACCCAAGTGCTGCACCTCGCTCAGCGCGCCGAGGGCGCCTTCGTGCCGGACTGGGCGACGACCGGCACGACTTTCGTGGTGACTGCCCCGGGGCAGCCGATGGTCGCTCGGTACGGGCCGGGCTCCGCGGCGAAGCACCTGGCGTTGGGGCTGCGGAGCCTGCACGGCGCGCCTGCGGGTGCCCGGCACGATGTCGACACCCTCACCAACCTTCGGGCCGCCGCCGCCCTCGGCCTCGGTGCCCGTACCGCGGCGCAGGTCGCCGCGCTGGACCGCTTTGGACCGCCGGCGTCGCTGACGGCGTGAGGGTGACCGCCGGTGCGCTCACTCCTCGGAGGCCGACCACCCGGTCACGTTGACGATCCGGCACACGAGCACGCGGTGGAACGGCTTGTCTGCGTACTGGGGGACAGTGCCCGCCAGCCGGTCGGCGAGGTCGTCCAGCAGCTGGGTCGGCGGGTCGTTCACGTGCTCGAGATCCGCACGCACCCACCACAGGCGCGACCAGTCATCGGTGTCCCAGTGCTCGATGAGCAGCGAGCCACGCGGGTCGGCCTCCAGGTTGGCCTCTCGCTGGAGCCGGGAGGATGCCTTGGGCTTGACGCGGTCGATCGGGACCCCGACGTGGTTGTCGTCGCTGACCGCGTAGACGACGGGCTGCGGGTCGGGGCCCCGCTCGGGGTGGAGCGTGGCGAGGACGCCGTGCACGTGCTCGGCGAGCCGGCTGCGCGCCTGCTCGCTGGTGAGCTTCATCGCCGGCCGTCGACGGTGACGGAGAGCAGGGCCAGGTGCTGCGGATGCGACATGTCCGGACGGTAACGCCGTGTGGGTTGCCTAGCCAGTGTCCGGACCGGCAGCATCCGGGGCCTTGACCCTTGGCGGAAGTGGTGGGCATGAACCTGGCGACGTGGGTAGAGCGCAACGGCCGGCGGTTCCGGCAGGAGCCGGCGCTGGCCGAGGGCGAGCGGGTGCACGCGACCTGGGGGCAGTTCGCCGCTCGCACCGCTGCTGCTGCCGCCGGCCTGCGCAACGACCTTGGTCTGTTGCTCGGGGACCGGGTCGCGATCGTGATGGGCAACCGCCCCGAGTACCTCGAGGTGATGTACGCGGTCTGGCACGCGGGCCTGGTCGCCGTCCCGGTCAATGCCCGCCTGCACCGCGACGAGATCGCCTACGTCCTGCAGGACAGCGGATCGGCTGTCGTCGTCACCGACGACGAGCACGCGGACGACGTCCGACCGCTGGTAGATCGGCTCGACCGGCTGCAGGCTGCCGTGCTGGCGCCCGGCGAGCAGTGGGACCGGCTCACCGCGGCCCCCCCAATGTGCATCGTCGACCGGGCGCCGGGCGACCCGGCCTGGCTGTTCTACACAAGCGGCACGACCGGGCGGCCCAAGGGTGCGGTGCTCACGCACCGCAACCTGCTGATGATGTCGCTCAGCTACTTCGCCGACATCGACCCGGTGGCCCCGCAGGACTGCGTCCTGCACGCCGCGCCGCTCTCGCACGGCGCGGGGCTGTACGGGCTACCGCACGTGGCGCGCGGCGCCGTGAGCGTCTTCCCCGGTACGGCGAG
>JAYVYM010000104.1:0-4050 GCA_043784245.1 Frankiales bacterium | reverse complement strand
TAACGAACAACCAGAGGGTCGCCCAAGAGCCAATGGCATCTGCTTCAGCGGCAACAGCGTCCCCGACGTGGTTGAGCGACCCAGGGGTCAAGACCGCAGCACCGACGTGCTGATCGTGGTCGCCGGTCCGGTGTAGTTGACCGCGGCGTTGTTGCTGGCTCCGCGTGTCCATGATGCCGCGTCGTCGCCTTCATACGTCAAGAGCTGCGGTCGCCGACGGTCAGCCACGTCGAAGAAGTAGGCCAGCAGCAGGTCGGCGAGGACCGCCTGTGGTCTGAGGACCAACTGGATGGGCGCTCTCGCTCTGCCGCTCGTGCCCTTCGTGGGGTTCCGGACCGGGTCGTCGCAGCGCGCGAGGGTCCCGTGTGCTTTATCGACGATCACAGCGAGCAGGGGTGAGCGACGCGTTGGTGCGTCCGGGCGGAGCCCGCTTCAATCGCCGCGGGCAGTCCTTTTCTTCAGCGTTCCGCCTTCGTCTCTTTCCAGAGCTCGCGCAACGCGTGGGCGACCCGGGCCGGCTCGGCCTGGTGCAAAGTGTTGAGGTGGTGCAGCCCGTCATACCGCTCCACCCGGCAACGGGGAAACCAGGACGACATCCGCACAGACATCTGCTCCCAGCGCAGGCTGCTCAGGCTCCCGAAGCTGAAATACACCGGCCCGGAGAAGAGACGGAGCGCGGAGACGTTCAACTCGTGCTTGTAGAGCGCTGCCTCGAACGCGAGAAGTCCCTGCGGGCTCTTCGCCGACTCGGGGCCCGGAGCCGGGGGCGCCGGAGGGGGCAGTTGCACGCCCGGTCGGACCAGGGAATGGGCGAAAACGCGCATACGCTCAGCGGCTGGCAGGTCCTACAGCCGCTTAAGGGAACTGCTTTCGCAGCGCCAGGCGGTTCTCATGGCTGAAATCACTGGCGGGTTCGTCCAGTGCCAGGCTGAGCATCCGCCGGGGATGTTCAGCGGCGAAGGCCAGCGCAACCGAGGCTCCCGCTGAGTGCCCGTAGACATGGACCCCCTCGACCGGCTACTCGTCGAGGAAGCGCTCCAACCCTGCCATCTCGCTCGCCACGCTGTGGTCGTCCGGCAGTGCATCATGCGCGTAGACCTCTAGCTCCTTCGGCACGGCACGGATTTCCGGCCCGAGCGCCCCGACCAAGGGGGCATAGCGCACGATGCCCGGCAGCAGGACGGCCATGGGTGGGGCAGTGCTTACCGTCATGGAGTCCTCCCCCGTCGACAGATTCACGTTGCCGATGACAACCTTGTAAAATGGGCGCTCGGCGTCAAGTGTGGCGGGACCCCCTGTCAGCCGACTCAGCGCGCGCAACGAAATGCTCAGAGCGTTGGTGTTGCCATCCAGAGGACGGGCTCTGGTCGGCGGCATGCGCCTCCGCTCAACGTCCGTTCATGGCGCATGCCGCGCGCACCTGCCGCTGAGCCGGCGTCGAGCCGGGTGCCAGGGCTCGCTTGGCCGCGCCATTCGCCGTGGAGTCCGGGGGGCCGCCGCCAGCACCATCGCCCGCCAGCACCATCGCCCGCCAGCACCGCCGCCCGCCAGCGAGGTTGCCTTTACGGGCGCGAGCAACGAGGGATCCCGGGATCCGGTTGCGCCTCGGGCGTAGGGTCGGCTTCCGCGCTTACGATCGCAGGAGTTCGTCGATGACCCAGGTCGAGTCTCGGCTCACGTCTCCGGGGTCGGTGGGGATGAGCGCCAGGCGCCTTGAGCGCGTTGCGCCCGCGTTGCAGAAGTACGTGGACCAGCGCGGCTATCCGGGCTTCACCACGCTCGTGTCCCGTCGCGGTCAGCTCGTCCACGCCGGGCGGATCGGCTGGCAGGACCGCGAGGCCGACGTGCCCTTGGCGGAGGACACGATCTACCGCCTGTACTCGATGACCAAGCCGATCATCTGCTCCGCGCTGATGACGCTGTTCGAGGAGGGGAAGTTCCAGCTCGTCGATCCGGTCGCCAAGTGGATCCCGGCGTTCGGGGCGACGAAGATCGCTGGGCCGGGGGGGACGCTCGAGGACCAGTCGCCGCTTCGCCCCATGCAGATCCGCGACGTGATGAGCCACACGAGCGGGCTCACCTACGACTTCCTGGAAGACTTCCCGGTCGCGGAGCAGTACCGCGCGAAGCGGATCGGGAACGACCCGACGCGCACGCTCGAGCAGTTCGTCGACGAGCTCGCGACGATCCCGCTCGCCTTCGTGCCCGGGACCAGGTGGCACTACAGCGTGGGCACCGACGTCGTGGCACGCCTGATCGAGGTGATCTCGGGTCAGAAGCTCGGGGAGTTCCTCCAGGAGCGCCTGTTCGGGCCGCTCGGGATGACCGACACGGCCTTCGGCGTGCCGGAGTCGGCGCGCGGCCGCCTCGCCGCCATGTACGGCCTTCCAGACATCGTCGGCAAGGACATGACCTTCACCAAGCTCGCGATCGCGTTCGCCACCGGCGACCTCCACCGCCGGGACGTGGAGTCGACCTATCCCAGCGGCGCGCCGGGGGTCTTCCAACGCGGCGGCCACGGCCTGTTCGGCACGGGCTCGGACTACCTGCTCTTCGCGAACATGCTGCTCACGGGCAAGGCAGAAGACAGCACCCGCATTCTCGGCCGTAAGACGCTCGAGCTCATGCACACCAACCACCTCGCACCCGCGCTGCTCCCCTGCACTCTCGCCGGCGTGCCGGCGCCCGGCTACGGGTTCGGCCTGGGCTCCCGCGTCGCCATGGACATCGGCCAGAGCGCGCTGGCCGGCTCCCCCGGCGAGTTCGGTTGGAGCGGTGCGGCGAAGACCTACTACTGGGTCGACCCGGTCGAGGAGATCGTCGGCGTTCTCATGACGCAGCACATGGTCGGCTTCGACCTGCCCGAGGCCGACTTCCGCGCCGTCGTCTACCAGTCGATCGAGGACTGACCGGCGGTCCCCGGGTGACGGCGGGGTCCCCGCCGCCCGGTGACGATCATTGCCTGTAAAGCCGCGTGCGTCGGCTCGGCCCGGCGGCGCGAAACGGTCGACTGCGCACCTGTTTGAAAGCTTCATCGCCTTGCTCTTCAAACAGAGCCTCGGTCTCGAGAAGCCCCTACGAGCAGGGTCAGTCAGTCAGCCCGCTCGCTCAAGTCAGGCTCCGAACGACAACTCGACAACGTCAGCGGTGGCAGTCGAGAGCACCGCGCTCCACTCAGGCGTCGCTCGCAACGTCCGGTATGTCGCTGACTGCGCGTGTCGTGCATCACGCGGGTCGCGCCCCGGGAGGCTAGGTCCCGGCACCGCAGCCCGCGCTCGTGCCCGCAGCGGTCCGGCAACGCCGCACCTACGCCGGCAACCACGCACGGGGCAGACGTGTGCACACCCTGGCCTCCGCGCAGGTTCTTGCCAGCCCGCGGGATGTCTTACGTGCTGTGCGTCGCGAGCAACCAGTGGGGGTGGGTCGACGCGCGGGTTCGGCTCGGATGAGGCCGCAGCCCTGCCGTGGCCAGGAGCCGGGCCGCTCGGGCTGGGAGTTCGGCCGCCGTCACGGCAGGTGACCGGCATCAAGAGCATCGCGGTCAGAACCCTGACGGATCAGCGACTCAGTGCCAGGCCTACGTCTACGACGTAGCGGGTCAGCGCGGCCCGCCGGGCCACCTCCGCATCGAATCCGGGGGTCGGTGGCTGCAGCAACTGGTCCAGCGGGAGCGAGGTGAAACCGCTGCGAATGACCATGGCGGCGTCGCAGCCGTAGCGGACGTCGGCTGGGTCGGCGTCGCGGTCCTCGTCGCGCAAGCCCTGCAGGTATGCCAGGACGAGGGCGTCGTGCAGTTCGGGCATGGCCAAGACGTTGAGGTCTCCGGAGTGCGCCCGGCCAACCAGGAGTTGCCCGAGGTCGAAGCCGAGTGCTTCGGGCTGCTGCCAGGAGATGTCGATCGCGACGAAGGTGTCCGGCGCGTCCTGGGGGACCAGCAGGTTCTGGGGGCATGCGTCGCCGTGCCCGGTGGCGCCAGGCAGTGCCTCGAGCCGGTCGAGCAGGGCGGGGACCTGGTTGGCGAGCGTCAGCAGGTCGTGGCGCAGGGAGCGC
>JAYVYM010000103.1:0-5475 GCA_043784245.1 Frankiales bacterium | reverse complement strand
GCGGTACGGGTGCAGGGCGACCGGCACCGGCTCGGCCGGGTCCTGCGCATCCTCGTCGACAACGCGGCCCAGCATGCCCGGTCCGAGGTCCGTCTGGCGCCGCGCGTGGACGGCGACCGGGCGGTCATCGACGTCCACGTCCACGACGACGACGGCGGCGGGGTGTCGTCCGACGACGCCGAGCGGGTCTTCGAGCGGTTCGTCCGACTGGACGAGAGCCGGAGCCGCAGCGGCGGCGGGTCAGGCCTGGGGCTGCCGATCGCCCGACAGATCGCGCGCGCTCACGGGGGCGACGTCACGTTCGTGGCCCTCGGCCAGCTCGGCGACACCGTACGGATGACCCTGCCCCTACGGTCGCCGATGGCGCCGGCCGGAGCGCCCCCGGCACTGCGTCCGGCACCGTCACGCGAGGTGACGTCGGCCTGACTCGGATCAGCGCAGGATCCCGGTGTGCCCGAGCGAGAACTTCCCAGGGAGCGGCCAGACGGCGAGCCCGTGCGGCTCACGGCCGACCGGGATGCGGGTGAGCAGGTGCCCGGCGGTCGGGTCCGCGCCGCCGGTGTCGAAGACGTACACCTCGTTGCTGCGGCGGCCGGACAGCCAGAGTCGGCTGCCGTCGGCCGAGACGTTGCCCATGTCGGGGGTGCCGCCGGGCACCGGCCAGGTCGCGACGACCTGCCGGGTGCGGACGTCGACCACCGACACCGACCCGTCGGCGCCGGTGTGTGCGAACGGCGGTGCCTTCTGCGCGAGCATGCCGCCACGGTTCGCCGCGTACAGGTACCTGCCGTCGCGGCTCGGGTAGAGCCCGTGGGTCTCGGGGCCGGTCGGCAGGAAGCCGACCTCGGCGAACGCGTCGCCGTCGATCTCGTGGAGCCCCCCGGCGTTCATGTCCGCGACGTACCACACCCGTCCGTCCGGGGCGATCTTGATGTCCTGCGGGGCGGCGGGTCCTCGTGCCCCGTTGAGGTCGAGGTAGCCGAGGACTCTGCGGCTGGCCACGTCGACCTTGACGAGCTGGCCGGAGAACTCGCAGGTGGCGATGAAGTAGGAGCCGTCAGGGGAGAAGTCGACGTGGTTGACGCCCAGGCACCGCTTGTCGAGCGGAAGCCGGGACTGCGCCACGAAGGTATGCGGGTCGTAGAAGTCGATCTCCTGCATCGCCTCGGCCATCACCAGCGCCGAGCTGCCATCGAGCGTGAAGTACAGGTTGTACGGGTCCTGCACCGGGAGAGCGGGCCCGGCCGGGCGGCCGCTGCGCGGGTCGAGCGGGGTCAGGCTGTTGCCGCGGTTGTTGTTGACCCACAACGTCTGCAGGTCCCAGGACGGGACGACGTGCTGCGGCTCGCGGCCGACCTTGAACACGTCGATGACCTTGGAGCTGGCCTGGTCGATCACCGACACGGTCCCATCGGCCAGGTTCGGCACGTAGACCAGCGCCCGGGCGCCGGCGACGGCCGGGCTGAGCATGCCTGCCCGGGTGCCGGCGTAGACGTCCATCGGTGATGGGGTCCGCCGAGCCTCGGCCGCCGACGACGGTAGGACCGGCGCTGACGACCGAGCCGCGGCCCCCGTACGCCCTGCGTCAGGGGAGCCGAACGGCAGACCGAAGACCGCGAGGGCCAGGCCCGAGAGCAGCACCCCACCGACCAGCAGCGCGGTCCGACCGCGAGAAGTCAGCACGCCCGGACCGCCGCGAGCGCTCGGTGGGTCAGGGGTGGCACGGGTAGCTCCTCGAACTCGAAGGGTGGCGGTCCCCACGATGCTGCCTCAGGGCCGGCTGGGAGCCGTGGGGAACCGTGTCGTAGCGATCCGTCACGACCGGTGCGGGCGCAGGTGTCCATCGGGGTTCATCCCGGCTTGCGCGCCCGCAGGCTGAAGATGACCGGCAGCAGCTCGCCGTCGCGTCGCCACCGCAGCAGGCCATCCGCGTCGCGCGGGAGGAGCCCGCGGCCGATGTCGGACTCGACGGCAACGTGCTCGCCGAGCTGCTCGACGACCAGCCCCGCCCCCGCCGCCGCCGTCACGATCTCGCCGAGCGAGTGCCCGAACTCGACGGTCTCGTTGTGCACGGTCACCGCGGTCGGGTCCGCGTACGACCCGCTCTGGCCCGGCAGGCGGCGCGGCCCGTCGTTGACGTACGGGAAGTCCAGGTGCAGAGGCTCGACGCGGTCCGCCATGTTGAACAGCGGGTGGGCGTCGATGAGCACCAGCCGCCCGGCTGGTCGGAGCACCGCTGCCGCTGTGCGCATCCATCCCGTGAGGTCCCCGATCCAGCAGAGCACGCCCCGGCTGACGTAGCAGACGTCAAAGGTGTCGTGCAGCGATGCCGGGACGGCCAGGACGTCAGCCACCAGGAACCTGGCGCGGTCCGCCAAGCCCGCCGCCTCCGCCGTCCCGGTGGCCTTCGCGACTGCGACAGCGGAGAAGTCGACCCCGGTGACCCGGCGCGCCCCGGCACGCAGCAGCGACAGGGTGTCCATGCCCGTGTGGCACTGTAGGTGGATCACGTTCTATCCCGCCAGGTCCCCGAGTACGCCGCGGTCCAGGTCGTAGAGCGTCGAGCTGCCGGCCAGGAAGCTCGCGGTGTCGTAGACCTGGTCCTGGCCGTGCAGGGCCGCCCGCTCGTCCCACCAGTCACGGTTCACGTTCATGACGACATCCTGCCCGGCGTACGGCGCCGCAGGCAGCTGGTTCCGGCGGGCGTCGACGGCGACTCAGCCACCTCTCAGCGGCGCCGGTGCACGCTCTGTGCACCGCCGACCCGCCGGGCCGTCCGTTGCCAGGAGATCGCGTGAACGTGACGACCGCCGGCCTGCGGCACGGGCTCGGCCACGACCGACCCTGATCCGACGCCGACCCCGAAGGGCGGCGCCCGCCTGGTCCACCGGAGGGGGTGCTCGGCAGATTCGTGACGCTCGACCTGCGCGACGCCGGCCTCGACCGGCTGGCGCTGGGGCGGGCGGCCCGGAGGGCGGTGTCCGCCCTGCACGACGCCCAGCGGCGGCTGCGTCCGCCCGGTCGTCCCACCGCCGGCCGGACGCAGCAGTCGAACGGGCTCCCCTCCGATGTCGTACTGCGCTGCGAACAGGCCCGGCAGGAGACGCGGGGCTGGTTCGACCCGTGGTCGATCCGGGGGGGCTTCGAGCCGGCCGTGCTGGCCAGAGACTGGGCGCTGCAGCGGGCACTGGACGCGCTGACCTGCAGCGGCGTCCGGCACGCCATGGTGGAGGTCGATGGCGACGCGGTCGTCATCGGATCGGCCTCCGGCCGGCTGGACGGCGCGGGTTGGTCGCTGGCGCTGACGCGCCCGGCGACGCCGTCGCAGCTGCTCGCCGACGTCCGGCTGCACGACGAGGCCATCGCCACCTGCGCCGCGCCGCGGCGGGCTCGCCGGGCCTGGGCCCGCGGCGCGACGGCGCGGCTGACCAGCGCCACCGTCGCCGCCCCCGACCTGGCGTCGGCCGACGCCTACGCGGCAGTAGCGCTCGCACACGGCGCGGGTGCGCTGGACTGGCTGCCCCGGCTGGTCGGCGTGCGGGCGCTGCTGGTGACGTTGGACGGCCAGCACCTCACCACAGCGAACTGGACCGGCCAGGGTCGGGTGCACAGCGCGACCTGAGGACACACTCAGGGCATGACATGCCAGCCGAGCCCGTCGTGAGGGCGCTCCTCGTGGAGGATGAGGTACGCCTCGCGGAGGCGATCCAGCGCGGACTGGGCGCCGAGGGATTCCAGGTGGAGCTCGTCCACGAGGGACATCAAGGCCTGCTCCGGGCCACGAGCAGCAACTACGACGTGGTGGTGCTCGACATCATGGTGCCCGGCCTGAGCGGATACCGGATCTGCCAGGAGATGCGCAAGGCCGGCGTGTGGACACCCGTGCTGATGCTGACCGCCAAGGACGCCAAGGACGCCAAGGACGGCGAGTACGGCGAGGCGGACGCCTTCGACATCGGTGCGGACGACTATCTGACCAAGCCCTTCTCCTACGTCGTGCTCGTCGCCCGACTGCGCTCCCTGGTCCGTCGGAGCGCCCCGGAGCGCCCCGCCGTCCTGTCGGCAGGTGACCTCGTCCTAGACCCCGCCGGCCATCGGGTGGCCCGGGGCGACAGCGAGCTCACCCTGACCCCTCGGGAGTTCGCCCTCCTGCACTTCCTGATGCGGCACCGCGACCGGGTCGTCAGCAAGGCCGACATCCTGGAGGGCGTCTGGGACGCGCACTACGAGGGGGACGACAACATCGTCGAGGTCTACGTGGGCTACCTGCGCAAGAAGATCGACGCGCCGTTCGGCCTGCACAGCATCGAGACGGTGCGCGGCGTCGGCTACCGGCTGCTCGGCGAGTGTGGCAAGCGGTGACCGCCCGCCCGTCGCCGTCGACGCCGATCGTCTCGCTCCCATCCGCGGCCCCGCCCAGGTCGCTGCGGGCGCTGGTCGAGGTCCGCCAGCGGGCCCGTCGCCGACTCGCCCCCGCCCTGCTTGTCGGCGTGACCGGAGCCTTGACCCTGTTCGCCGGGCTCGCGCCGGCCAAGGCGACCGGGCTGCTGGACCTCTCGCCGACCTCGGCCACGACAGCGCTGACCAGTCGGGTCGCGCTGGTCGAGCTCGGTGTGCTGCTGGTCATCACCGCTCGGCTGCTGGCTCGCGGCTCGCGCGGCGCGTGGGCGGTGTCGGTGCTGAGCGCAGCCGGCGTCCTTGGCACCGAACTCGTGCGGGGACGGCTGAGCCTGGCCGCGCCGGTCGCGGCCGTGGCGCTGGTCGGCCTGCTGCTGACCCGCCAGGCGTTCCGGCTGCGCTTCGGGGCGGGCCGCAGTCCCGGGCGGCTGCTCGTGCCGCTGATCCTGCTGCTGGCCCTGCTCTCGTTCGCCGTGCTGACCTACGCCGAGCTCGATGTGCTGCGCTCGCAGCCCCTCGGGCATCGCCTGAGCCTGGTGGCCCGGTCTGCCGTGGCGGCGCCCGGCGGCATCAACAGCGAGCAGAGCGTGGTCGAGGCGTACGTCTTGGCGCTCCGCATCGGGCTGGCAGGGCCAGAACCTGCAGGTCTGGACCGGCGCACAGATCAGCCGTGTGCTGGTGGAACCGCGCGACGGCGCGCTCACCGCCATCGGCATCGAGGCGCTTCCGGTCGACGGCGGTGCGCCGGTGCGCGCGCTCGTCGATTCGGGCGGCGAGGTGATTCTCGCCACCGGTGCGATCGGCACGCCGCAGATCCTGCAGCTTTCGGGCATCGGCGACCCGGCGTTGCTGGGAAGGCTTGGCATCCCGGTCACGCACGCGCTGCCCGGCGTCGGTGCGAACCTGCAAGACCACCTGCAGATCCGCGCGGTCTACGGCGTGAGCGGCGTGAAGACGCTGAACACGATGGCGAACTCGTGGTGGGGCAAGGCGCTGATCGGCATCGAGTACGCGCTCAAGCGCAGCGGGCCGATGAGCATGGCGCCATCGCAGCTCGGCGCGTTCACGCGCAGCGAT
>JAYVYM010000102.1:0-6836 GCA_043784245.1 Frankiales bacterium | reverse complement strand
AGCAGGGCGTGCGCGGCGGCGACCAGCCCGGCCGGAACGCCGGGCGGTACGGGCAGTGGCCGCTCCCGGCGGTCGGTCGGCGACGGCAACGTCAGCTCCGCGCCGCCGACCCAGCGGGCGCCCAGCGGGCCGGCCTCCAGCCGCGCCGTGGCGAAGGACAGCCGGACCAGCGGCGGCGCGTCATCGTTGCTCACCAGCACCGTCGCGCCGCCCGCGGTCAGGAGTGACCAGGCGACCCGGGCGCCCCCCGGCAGGGTCCGCACCGGCAGGGCCTCGGGCGCGGCGGCGACCGCGGCGACGTCGCCGCACCAGGACGACGCGAGGTCGACCAGCTCGGCGGCGGCGGTCGGGCCGCGCGGCCAGCCCCGCACCGTCACCTGCAGCGGCGCCCCGCCCGCGAGCGGGAGCGCCGCCGCGACGGTCACCGCCCACGGCTCCCACCGCTGCAACAGCCCCACGGCGACCTCGGCCCCGGGCATGGCACGCAGCTCGCGGACCGGCCCGAGGTTCAGTGGCGCGGCGCCGACGAGCAGCAGGAGCAGGCCGGCGCGGCGCAGGGCGGGCAGCGCCTCGGCCGCCCGGGGATCGGCGCCATCGACCGCTACGGCGTCAACCCTGGTATCGGCAAGCAGCTCGTCGAGGTCGACGTAGGCGGGGGCGTCGCGCGGGTCGTCGTACGGCGTGGTCGGCAGCCGGCCGGCGATCTGCCAGCCGGCCGCCCTCGGCGCTCCCGGGTCGACGTCGCCGAGCAGCGCGAGCGTCGGCAGGTGCCCAGGCCCGCGGTCCTTCCGAGCCACCCGCGCCGCCTCGGTCACCGGGCCCGCGTCACGGACCCAGCATGTCCTGCGTGACGCTGTCCTCGGTGCCCGGGACACCCAGGTCGTCGGCGCGCCGGTCAGCCATCGTCAGCAACCGCCGGATGCGGCCCGCGACGGCGTCCTTGGTCATCGGCGGGTCGGCGAGTGCGCCGAGCTCCTCCAGCGACGCGTTGGCGTGCTCGCGCCGCAGCCGACCGGCGACGAGCAGGTGCTCGGGCGCCTCGTCGCCGAGGATCTCCAGGGCCCGCTCGACCCGGGCGCCGGCGGCGACAGCGGCCCGGGCGGAGCGCCGCAGGTTGGCGTCGTCGAAGTTGGCTAGCCGGTTGGCGGTCGCCCGGACCTCGCGGCGCAGCCGGCGGTCCTCCCAGGCCAGGACCGCGTCGTGCGCTCCCAGCCGGGTGAGCAGTATTCCGATGGCGTCGCCGTCCCGTACGACGACCCGGTCGACACCGCGCACCTCGCGGGCTTTCGCCTGTACGCCGAGCCGCCGGGCTGCCCCGACCAGCGCGAGCGCCGCTTCCGGCCCGGGGCAGGTGATCTCCAGCGAGCTGGAACGGCCCGGCTCGGTCAACGAGCCGTGCGCCAGGAAGGCGCCGCGCCAGGCAGCCGCCGCGTCGCAGGTCGCGCCGCTGACGACCGACGGCGGCAGACCGCGCACCGGCCGGCCGTGGCCGTCAACCAGGCCGGACTGCCGGGCCAGGCCGTCGCCATCCTTGGAGATGCGTACGACGTAGCGGTTGCCCTTGCGCAGCCCGCCGGACGCCAGCACCTGGACATCGCTGGCGTGGCCGTACACCTCCGCGACCTCCTTGCGGAGCCGGCGGGCCGTCGAGCCGGTGTCGAGCTCGGCCTCCACGACGATGCGGCCCGCGACGAGGTGCAGCCCGCCGGCGAAGCGCAGCAGCGCCGCCATCTCGGCCTTGCGGCAGCACTGCTTGCTCACCGTGAGCCGTGAGAGCTCGTCCTTGACCGCGGAGGTCATCGCCATGCTGCTCCTGTAAAGATCATGTCGTATGCGGCGCCGAGACGTGAAGGGTCGTGCCGGGCCGTGCCGGGCCCGACGGCGACGGGGGCGAGCACCAGGCGGGCTCCGGCCGCTTCGGCGGTGGCCCGCAGGCCACGGGTGTCCAGGACCGCCGCGTCGTCCGCGAGCACCACGTCGAGGGTCAGCAACGGGGCGTGCGCGAGCAGGACGTCCAGGTGCGCCTCCGGCGAGAAGCCGGCGGTCTCGCCGTCCTGAGGGGCGAGGTTCAGAGCTACCAGCCTACGGGCCGAGCTGTTCTCCAGCGCCGCCCGCAGGTCCGGGATGAGCAGGTGGGTGAGGACGCTGGTGAACCACGAACCCGGTCCGAGTACGACCCACTCCGCCTCGAGGACGGCCAGGACCGCCTCCTGGCAGGCCGGCGGGTCGTGCGGACGCAGCCATACGGCACTGACCGAGCCAGCCGTCGTCGCGACCGCGACCTGCCCGCGCACCTCGACCGGGGCGTCCGGATTCGGCGGCAGCCCGGTGACCTCCGCGCAGATCTCCAGCGGGGTGCAGCTTGCGGGCAGCACCCGGCCGCAGGTGCCCAGCAGCCGTCCGACCAGGTCCAGAGCCGCGACGAGGCCGCCCTCGGTCTCGGTCAGCCCGGCGAGCAGCAGGTTGCCGACGGCGTGGCCACCCAGCGGGCCGTCCCCCGGAAAGCGGTGCTGCAGCAGCCGCTGCCAGGTCTGCGCCCAGGCATCGTCACCGGCCAGGGCCGACAGCGCCATCCTCAGGTCGCCCGGCGGCACGGCGCCGAGCTCGGCACGCAGCCGGCCGCTGGACCCGCCGTCGTCAGCCACCGTGACGATGGCGGTGACGTGCGGCGTGACGGTGCGCAGCGCCTGCAGCGACGCGGCGAGGCCGTGCCCGCCGCCGAGCGCGACGACCCGCGGCCCGTCCTGTGGCAGGCGGCACGCCCGGGTCACTCGCGGCCCGCGTCGCGGTGCGACACGCTGAGGTCGATGCCGGGGCCGGCGAGCCGGCCGGCGAGCTGCTCGCTCATCGCCACGCTGCGGTGCTTGCCCCCGGTGCAGCCCAGCGCGAGCAGCACGTACCTCTTGCCCTCCCGCGCATAACCCGTGAACAGCAGCCGCAACAGCGCCTCGCTGCGTTCGAGGAACTCGTGCGCACCGTCCTGGGCCAGGACGTAGTCGCGGACCGCCGGGTCGAGCCCGGTGCGTGGGCGCAGCTCGGGTACCCAGTGCGGGTTAGGCAGGAACCGGCAGTCGATCACCAGATCGGCATCGACCGGCAGGCCGTACTTATAGCCGAACGACAGCACCGTCAGCTGCAACCCTGCGGCAGCGCCGCGCTCGCCGAACGCGCTGATCACCTTGGCCCGGAGCTCATGGACGTTGAGCAGGCTGGTGTCCAGCACCAGGTCGGCCTCGCCGCGCAGGTCACGCAGCAGCCTGCGCTCCTGCTCGATGCCATCGACGAGCCGGCCGTCGTCCTGCAGCGGGTGCGGCCGACGTACCCCCTCGAAGCGCTGGACGAGCACCTCGTCGGACGCCTCGAGGAACAGCACCCGAGGGTGGACCCCGAGCCGTTCGGTCTCGCCCAGCGCGGTGCGCAGGTCGGAGGTGAAGGCCCGGCTGCGCACGTCGGCGACGACCGCGATGCGGTGCACGGCCCCCTGGGACCGCGAACCAAGGTCGACCATCGTCGGCAGCAGCCCAGGCGGCAGGTTGTCCACGACGAACCAGCCCAAGTCCTCCAGGCACTTCGCGGCGGTCGAGCGGCCGGCGCCGGACAGCCCGGTGACCACGACGAGCTGCAGCGGCGCCGTCACGCCATGACCTCGCCGGTCGCCGGATCGAACGCCGGCACCGGCTCCGGCGCCCCGGCAGCGCCTGGTGCTGCGACGCCCGGTGCGGCCACGCCCGCTGCGGCGACGCCCGGTGCGGCGACGAGCGCAGCGACCACGGCCTCGGCGGTCCGCCGGCCGACGCCGGGTACCTCCATGACCTCGTCGACCGTCGCTGCACGCAGCCGCTTGAGCGAGCCGAAGTGCCGCAGGACGGCCTTGCGGCGGGTGTCCCCGAGCCCGCTGACACCATCGAGCGCCGACTCGAGCATCGAGCTCGAGCGCTTCTGGCGGTGGTAGCCGATCGCGAAGCGGTGCGCCTCGTCCCGGACGCGCTGCAGCAGGTACAGGCCCTCGGATGTGCGCGGCAGGATCACCGGGTCGTCCTGCCCGGGCAGCCACACCTCCTCGAGGCGCTTGGCCAGCCCGCACAGCGCGACGTCGGTGATGCCGAGCTCGTCGAGGGCAGCCTGGGCAGCGGCGACCTGCGGTTGGCCGCCGTCGACGACGACGAGCTGCGGGGGGTAGGCGAACCGCCGCGGCCGGCCGGTGTCGGGATCGATCCCCGGCCGCTCGTCGAGCGGCTGCTCACCGGCTTTGCCACCAGGCGGCCCGGCACGTGGCTCGTCGCGCGGCTGCTCACCGGGTGGCCCGTCGATCCTCTCGCCGGCCTGCTCACGGTCGACATGGCCGTCGGCCTCGTCGGCCTGCTGCGGCGCGCAGCTGCGCTCATCGAGGTAGCGGGCGAACCGCCGGCGGACCACCTCGCGCATCGAGGCCGTGTCGTCGATGCCGTCAACGCCGCGCACCGCGAAGCGGCGGTACTCCGACTTGCGAGCCAGCCCGTCCTCGAACACGACCATGCTCGCGACGACGTTGGTGCCCTGCACGTGGGAGACGTCGAAGCACTCGATCCGCAGTGGGGCCTCGTCGAGGTCGAGGGCCTCCTGGATCTCCGACATCGCCTTGCTGCGGGCGGTGAGGTCACTGGCCCGCCGGGTCTTGTGCAGCGCAAACGCCTGCTTGGCGTTCTTCTCGACGGTCTCCAGCAGCGCCTTCTTGTCGCCGCGCTGAGGCACGCGCAACGAGACGTTCGTGCCGCGCAGGCCGCAGAGCCACTCGGTGAGCGCGTCCGCCTCGGGTGGCATCGCGGTGACCAATACCTCTCGCGGCACGTCGTCGGCGTCCCGCATCGTCACGCCCGCGCCGGGGACCGCCCGGCGGTGCACGGTGACCTCGTCGCTGTCGGGGTCGTCCTCGCCGTACGCCTGGAGCAGGAACTGGCCGACCAGCTCACCCGTGGTGAGGTCCTCCACCTTGTCGACGACGAAGCCGCGCTGGCCGCGAACCCGGCCGCCGCGGACGTAGAAGACCTGGATGGCCGCCTCGAGCTGGTCCTCGGCGATGCCGATCACGTCGGCGTCGGTGGCATCGGCCAGCACGACGGCCTGCTTCTCCATCGCCCGGGTGAGCGCGCCGATGTCGTCGCGCAGCCGGGCTGCCCGCTCGTACTGCTGGCCGCGGGCGGCCTCGGCCATGTCACGTTCCATCCCGCGCACGAACCTGGCGGACTGTCCGGCCATGAAGTCGCAGAAGTCGCCGACGATCTCGCGGTGCCGCTCCGGGGTGACGCGGCCGACGCACGGCGCCGAGCACTTGTCGATGTAGCCGAGCAGGCAGGGCCGGCCGACCTGTCCAGCGCGGACGAAGACGCCCTTGCTGCAGGTGCGGGCCGGGAAGACTCGCAGCAGCAGATCTAGCGTCTCGCGGATCGCCCAGGCGTGGGCGTACGGCCCGAAGTACCGCACGCCCTTCTTCTTCGGCCCGCGCATCACCTGCAGCCGCGGGAACTCCTCACCCACCGTGACGGCCAGGCTCGGGTAGCTCTTGTCGTCGCGGTACTTGACGTTGAAGCGCGGGTCGTACTCCTTGATCCAGCTGTACTCCAGCTGCAGCGCCTCGACCTCGGTGGACACCACCGTCCACTCGACGGAGGCAGCGGTGGTGACCATCTGGCGGGTACGCGGGTGCAGCGCGTCGAGGTCCTGGAAGTAGCTGTTCAGGCGGCTGCGCAGGCTCTTCGCCTTGCCGACGTAGATCACCCGGCGGCGCTCGTCACGCCACCTGTAGACCCCCGGCGCGTCCGGTATCTCCCCCGGCCGGGGCCGGTAGGAGGAGGGGTCTGCCACGCCCGCAGCCTACGTCCGACCCCCGTCAGAACCGGGAGCCCGCGGGGGGCGGGTGGCGGCGCCCGGAGGGGGGTGCCACGCTCGGGTGGGGGAACTGCCGAACGGAGGGAGCGCTGCGTGCACCCGGACGACGGCGCGGCCGGTGACGGGGTCGCCGTGGCGCGCGACGGCGAAGTCACGCTGGACGTCGTGATTGAGGACGAGGGGCATTCTGGCCGGGGTCGGCTGACGGTCCTACGCTTCTCCTGGCGTCCGGACGATCCGCTGGCGGTCGACCTGCTGCTGTCCGCGCAGCCCGACCACCCGGCGCTGCCGCGCGGCTCGTGGATCGTGCTGCGGGACTTCCTGCGCTACGGCCTGTCGGAGGCCACCGGCGACGGCAGCGTGCGGATCAGGCCGGATGCGCTGCGGGACCGGGTCTGGTTCGAGCTCGAACGGTTTGGCAGGCCGGCCTGCATGTCGGTGGCTCGCGGGCGGGTGCAGAGCTTTTTGGACAGGACCGACGAGCAGGTGCCGTGTGGCGGTGAGCGCAGCGACGCAGCGATCGAGGACCTCCTGAACCGGCTGCTGCAGCGCTGATCAGGCTGGCGCCCAAGGCGTATGTGCAGGAGTGCACGCCTCGGGATGCGCAACGGCGAGCCCGCTGTCCGGCGAACGCCAGAGACGGCAGCGGTCGACCTGCCGCCGCCGCGCGAACTCAGACGGTCGCGGGTGTGCGGGCGCGCGAGCGGGCCGGGACCGCGCCAGGAGCCTTCTGCGCCGTACGCCCCTTGAGCACGTCGGCCAGGAAGCGACCGGTGTGCGAGGCCGGCACCTTCGCGACCTGCTCGGGGGTGCCCTGCGCGACGACCAGCCCGCCGCCGGAGCCGCCCTCCGGGCCCATGTCGATCACCCAGTCGGCCGTCTTGATGACGTCGAGGTTGTGCTCGATGACGATCACCGAGTTGCCCTGGTCGACGAGCCGCCCGAGCACGATGAGCAGCTTGCGGATGTCC
>JAYVYM010000101.1:0-3703 GCA_043784245.1 Frankiales bacterium | reverse complement strand
CTCAGATTACCCGGTGGTAGTGAGTCCGCAACGTGACGGTCACCTCCCGGAGAAGGTCGCCTTGCCGGGCCCGGCCGCGAGGAATGAGGCCATCCCCGTGCGCTGGTCATCGGTGCCGAAAAGACCGGTGAACAGCGCGGACTCCAGGCGCAGTCCGGCGTCCAGGTCCATCTCCAGACCATCGTCGATGGCCTGCTTGGCGTTGCGCAGGGCCACGGCCGGCCCGGCGACGAACTGCGCGGCCAACTCGCGTGCGGCCTCGTACACCCCCGCATCGGGCACGACGGCATCGGCGATGCCGACCGCCAGGGCTTCCTCGGCGCCGACGTGCCGACCGGTGAACACCATCGACTTGGCTCTGGCCGGGCCGACCAGGCGGGTGAGCCGCTGGGTGCCGCCCGCGCCGGGGATGATTCCGAGCTGGATCTCCGGCACGCCGACCTTGGCCCGCTCGCCGAGGACACGGAAGTCGGCCGTCAGTGCGAGCTCGAAACCGCCACCGAGCGCGTACCCCGTGACGGCGGCCACGACCGGCTTGGGCAGCCGGGCGACCAGCTTGAACGTCTCCTGCAGCAGGGTGCCCCAGGCCACCATCTCCGGGTAGGCCATGGCGGCCATCTCGGTGATGTCGGCACCCGCCGCGAACACCCGCTCACCGCCGTACAGCACGACGGCCCGGACGTCGGTACGGTCGCGGGCCTCGACGGCGGCGGTCGCCAGCTCGGCGCGCAGCTGGCTGTTGATGGCGTTCATCTTCGGTCGGTCCAGGCGCAGGGTGCCCACGCCGTCCTCGACCTCGAGCCGCACCAGTTCGCCGTCAGCCATGTCTGTCTCCACCTCGTCGCGCCACCACCCGGTCGGCCGGACCCTAGTGTGCGCACCGTGTTCCGGGACTCCCACGGTGTGGTGCACACCGTCTCCTCCAGCGATCCGCTCCTCGACCTGCCCGGCGACACCGCCCGGGCCCTGTCGAGCGCTCTGCTGCGTCCCGCCGAAGCCGACCTCGCGGCAGCCCTCGCACGCTGCGAGGCCGTCCGCGAGCTGCTGGAGCGCTGGCAGGACGCGTTCTTCGCAGCCCTGACCGAGGACGTCGACCTGGCGGAGGAGGCGCGCTGGGCCGCCGAGGCCGGTATGTCGCTGGCCGAGGTCGAGGCGGCGTACGACGAGGACGACGAGGACGTGCTCGAGGTGGACGACGCGACCGTGGTCGCGTTGCCGGACATGGACCTGCCCGAGCTGGAGCTGCCAGAGGTGGACCTGCCCGCGCAGGACGAACTCGCCGCCCTGCTCCCGGATGACCTCGTTCAGGTTCTCGAGCGGGAGCTGCTCCTGCTGCCACTGCGGGTGCGCCTGGAGGCGTTGGTCGCCGCCGCCGCGGTCGTCAGCACATGGGCAGACCTGTTGGTCGACCACGAGAAGCTGCTGGGCCACCTGGTGCTCGCGCACGACCAGCCGGGCGCAGCCGGCGCCCATGCCGGCCACGCCGACCGGCACGCCCTGCTGCACGCCTTGCACGGCCCCGGCCACCGGGAGCTCCCGCAGTGACCGTCCAGGACTCGTCGCGGCCCTGGCCAGGGCGCCCGGCACCGCTCGGCGCGACCTGGGACGGCGAGGGTACGAACTTCGCGGTGTACAGCCGGGGAGCGGAGGCCGTCGATCTCTGTCTGTTCGACGAGTCCGGCCACGAGACCCGGATCCCGCTCGAGGAGTCAACGTTCCACGTCTGGCACGGCTACGTTCCGCAGGTCGGCCCGACGGCCCGCTACGGGTACCGGGTCGACGGCCCGTTCGACCCCGCGCGGGGCCAGCGGTTCAACCCGAGCAAGCTGCTGCTCGACCCGTACACGCGAGCGGTCGACGGCGAGCTGCGGCTGGACGACGCCGTCCTCGGTTCGACGCCCGGCCGCGACCGCCAGCAGCAGCACCAGGACAGCGCGCCGTTCGTGCCGCGTTCGGTGGTCGTGCACGACGTCTTCCCCTGGGGCGAGGACCACCGGCCTCTGCACGCCTGGGCCGACACCGTCATCTACGAGCTGCACGTCAAGGGCTTCACCGCCCGCCACCCCGGCATCCCCGGTCACCTACGCGGCACGTACGCCGGGCTGGCGCACCCTGCCGCCATCGAGCACCTCGCTGCACTCGGGGTCACCGCCGTCGAGCTGATGCCGGTGCACCACTTCGTCAGCGAGCCGCAGCTGCTTCGGCGGGGGCTGACCAACTACTGGGGCTACAACTCGGTCGGCTACTTCGCGCCGCACGCCGCGTACAGCTCCAGCGGCTCGCGCGGCGAGCAGGTGCGGGAGTTCAAGGCCATGGTGCGGGCCCTGCACGCCGCCGACATCGAGGTGCTGCTGGACGTCGTCTACAACCACACCGCCGAGGGCGATGAGACCGGGCCGACGCTGTCGTGGCGCGGCATCGACAACACCTCCTACTACCGCACCGAGGAGCACGACCGGGCCCGCTACCGCGACTACACCGGCTGCGGCAACACCCTGGATGTCCGCTCCCCGCACGTCCTGCAGATGATCATGGACTCGCTGCGCTACTGGGTCACCGAGATGCACGTCGACGGCTTCCGCTTCGACCTCGCCTCGGCGCTGGCCCGCTCCTTCCACGACGTCGACAAGCTGTCGGCGTTCTTCGACGTCATTCAGCAGGACCCCGTCGTGAGCTCGGTGAAACTCGTGGCAGAGCCGTGGGATGTCGGCGAGGGCGGCTATCAGGTCGGCCAGTTCCCACCGCTGTGGACGGAGTGGAACGGCCAGTACCGCGACACCGTCCGCGACGTGTGGCGCGGGCAGGGCTCCGGCGTACGCGACCTGGCCTACCGACTGTCGGGCTCCTCCGACCTGTACCAGGACGACGGGCGCCGGCCGTACGCCTCCATCAACTTCGTCACCGCGCACGACGGCTTCACCCTGCGCGACCTGACGACGTACGAGGTGAAGCGCAACGATGCCAACGGCGAGGACGGCCGCGACGGCGAGTCCCACAACCGCAGCTGGAACTGCGGCGCGGAGGGCGAGACCGACGACCCGGCCGTCAACGAGTTGCGGCTGCGGCAGGCCCGCAATCTGCTGTCCACGCTGCTGTTGAGTGCGGGCGTGCCGATGCTGTCGATGGGCGACGAGGTACGCCGTAGCCAGTTGGGCAACAACAACGCGTACTGCCAGGACGGTCCGCTGTCCTGGATGCCCTGGGAGGTCGACGGGGACGCGGCCGCCCTGCGGGATCTCGTCGCACGGCTGGTCGCGCTGCGCCGCAAGCACCCGGTGTTCCGACAGCGCGCGTTCTTCTCCGGGCGCGCCGACGGCGCCGGCGGCGTGAAGGACCTCGCGTGGTTCGGGGCCGACGGGGTCGAGCTCGGCAACGACCACTGGTTCGACCCGGGCGTCACCAGCCTGGGGATGTACCTGGACGGGCACGGCATCCGCACCCGTGGGCCGCGCGGCGAGCCGGTCACCGACGACAGCTTCCTGCTACTGCTGCACGCCGGGCCCGGTGACCGCGAGCTGGTGCTGCCCGGTCAGCCGTGGGCGAGCTCGTACGAGGTGGTGCTGGACACCGCCGAGGCGCTGGACATCGGGACGCAAGTCGTGGACCGGCTGAACGCCCGCTCCCGGTCACTGGTCCTGTTGCGGGCGCTCCGCGCAGGCTCACGGCTGTGACCCTGTAGCGGTAGGTGGCGCAGTTCTCGCAG
>JAYVYM010000100.1:0-8364 GCA_043784245.1 Frankiales bacterium | reverse complement strand
AGCCTTGGCGATGGACGCCGTCGAGGCCGCCGGCAACGGCCACCCCGGCACCGCGATGAGCCTGGCCCCCACGGCGTACCTGATCTACCAGAAGCTGCTCCGGCACGACCCGACCGACCCGACCTGGACCGGCCGCGACCGCTTCGTCCTGTCCTGCGGCCACGCCAGCCTGACGCTGTACATCCAGCTGTTCCTGGCCGGCTACGGCCTGACGGTCGAGGACCTCGCGCACCTGCGGCAGTGGGGCAGCCTGACGCCCGGGCACCCGGAGCACGGCCACACACCCGGGGTCGAGGTCACGACCGGCCCGCTCGGCCAGGGGGTCGGCAATGCGGTGGGGATGGCGATGGCGTCGCGCCGCGAGCGCGGCCTGCTCGACCCGGACGCTGCGCCCGGGCAGAGCCCCTTCGACCACACGGTGTGGTGCATCTGCTCGGACGGCGACCTGCAGGAGGGGGTGTCGGCCGAGGCCAGCTCGCTCGCCGGCCACCAGCGCCTGGGCAACCTGGTGCTGCTGTATGACGACAACCACATCTCCATCGAGGGTGACACCGAGACGGCGTTCAGCGAAGACGTCGTGGCCCGCTACGCCGCGTACGGCTGGCACGTGCAGCGCGTCGAGGACGGCAACGACGTCCACCAGGTGCACGCGGCGCTGGTCGCTGCGCAGCAGGTGACCGACCGGCCATCCTTCATCGCGATGCGGACGATCATCGGCTACCCGGCGCCGAACCTGCAGAACAGCGGCAAGGCGCATGGCAGTGCCCTCGGCGCCGCCGAGATCCGGCTGACGAAGATGGCGCTCGGCTTCGACCCCGACAAGAGCTTCTTCGTCCCCGACGACGTCCTGGCTCACGCGCGCGCTGTCGTGGACCGCGGCCGGCAGGCGCACGAGCAGTGGCAGCGGGGCTACGACACCTGGGCGGCGGCCGACCCCGAGCGCAAGGCGCTGCACGACCGGCTCACGACCCGCACGCTCGCTACCGGCTGGCAGGAGCAGCTGCCGGTGTTCGGGGCCAGCGACAAGGGCCTGGCGACCCGGGTCGCCAGCGGCAAGGTGCTGAGCGCGCTCGCGGACGTGCTGCCCGAGCTGTGGGGCGGCTCGGCCGACCTGGCCGGCAGCACCAACACCACGATGGACGGCGCCGACAGCTTCCTGCCGGTCGGCAACCCGCTCAAGGGCGCCAACCCGTACGGCCGCACGCTGCACTACGGCATCCGCGAGCACGCGATGGGCGCCGTCATGAACGGCATCGCGCTGTCCGGCGGCACCCGGGTCTACGGCGCGACGTTCCTGGTCTTCAGCGACTACATGCGCGGCGCGGTACGGCTCGCCGCGCTGCAGCAGCTGCCGGTGACCTATGTCTGGACGCACGACTCGATCGGGCTCGGCGAGGACGGCCCCACCCACCAGCCGGTCGAGCAGCTGGCCGCGCTGCGGGCGGTGCCGGGCCTGGACGTCGTACGCCCCGCCGACGCCAACGAGGTCACGGTCGCCTGGCGGACGATCCTGCATCGCGCGGCGGGCCCGGCCGGGCTGGTGCTCAGCCGGCAGAACGTCCCCACCTTCGACCGCACGGTCTGCGGCTCCGCCGAGGGCACGGCGCGGGGCGCGTACGTGCTGCTGGACTGCGCGGAGGGCACCCCGCAGGTGCTGCTGCTGGCCACCGGCAGCGAGGTGCAGATCGCGGTGGCGGCCCGCGAGCTGCTCGAGGCGTCGGGGATCGGCACCCGGGTGGTGTCGGTGCCGTGCGTCGAGTGGTTTCGCGAGCAGGACCTGGCATACCGCAACACCGTGCTGCCACCGGATGTTCTGGCGCGGGTGTCGGTGGAGGCCGCCGTGGCGCAGGGCTGGCACGAGTGGGTCGGCTCCCACGGCCAGTGCGTGTCGCTGGAGCACTTCGGGGCCTCGGCGCCGTACGACGTGCTGTACGAGCAGTTCGGCTTCACCGCGGAGCGGGTGGTCGCGGCCGCCCACGCGTCGCTGTCCCTGCTCGGCAAGACCTCCGGCTCGACCACCGGCAACTGACGGAGACCCTGATGACCGAAGCCCTCGCTGATCTGTCCGCCGCCGGTGTGGCGGTCTGGCTCGACGACCTGTCCCGTGAGCGGGTGCGCTCGGGCAACCTCGCCGAGCTGATGCGGACCCGCTCCGTCGTAGGCGTCACCACCAACCCCTCGATCTTCCAGAAGGCACTGTCGGGCGGCGGCGCGTACGACGACCAGGTCCGCGATCTCGCACTGCGGGGCGCCGACGTCGGCGAGGCCGTCCGGGCGCTCACGACGTACGACGTCCGCTGGGCGTGCGACGTGCTCCGCCCGCGGTACGACGCCAGCGACGGTGTCGACGGCCGGGTCTCGATCGAGGTCGACCCGCGGATCAGCCACGACGCCGACCGCACCGTCGCAGAGGCCAAGGCGCTCTGGTGGCTCGTCGACCGCCCCAACCTCTACATCAAGATCCCGGCAACCCGCGAAGGGCTGCCGGCGATCACCCGCACGTTGGCCGAGGGCATCAGCGTCAACATCACGCTGATCTTCTCCCTGACGCGGTACGACGAGGTGATGGCCGCCTTCCTGGACGGGATGGAGCAGGCCCGGGACAACGGTCACGACCTGTCGAGGATGGGGTCGGTCGCGTCGTTCTTCGTCTCCCGCGTCGACACCGAGATCGACAAGCGGCTCGAGAAGCACTCCGGCCTGCGCGGCAAGGCGGGGGTGGCGAACGCGCAGCTGGCCTACCAGCACTACGAGCAGGTGTTCGGGGGCGGCCGCTGGAAGGCGCTCGCGGCAGCCGGCGCCACGCCGCAGCGCCCGCTCTGGGCCTCGACCGGCGTGAAGGACCCGTCCTACGACGACACGCTCTACGTCGTGGAGCTGGTCGCCCGGGGCACCGTCAACACGATGCCCGAGGCCACCATGCAGGCCGTCCACGACCACGGCGTCATCCGCGGCGACACCGTGACCGGCTCCTATGCCAAGGCCCAGCAGGTGCTGGACGATTTGGCTGGTGCGGGGGTGGACTACGACGAGGTCGTGCAGCTGCTGGAGGACGAGGGGCTGGAGAAGTTCGTGCAGGCCTGGGGCGACCTGATCGAGTCCGTCACCGAGCAGCTGGAGAAGGCCGGCGCCGAGGTGGCGCCGACCGGGGCCACCACGCCTGCCGGCCAGGGCCCGGCCGCCGCCTCCCGTGAGGGCAGCGGCCGGTGACCGGAGCTATCTGGACGGTCGGCGCGTGAGCGCGAACCCGCTGCGCGACCCGCGTGACCGCAGGCTCCCCCGCGTCCCGGCGCCGTGCTCGCTCGTCGTGTTCGGCGTCACCGGCGACCTGGCCCGCAAGAAGCTCATCCCGGCGGTGTACGACCTCGCCAACCGCGGGCTGCTGCCCCCCGGGTTCGTGCTGCTGGGGTTCGCCCGGCGGGACTGGGGCGACGGCGACTTCGAGCGGGTGGCAAAGGAGGCGGCCCGCAAGGGGGCCCGTACGGAGTTCCGCGAGGAGACCTGGCAGCGCCTGTCCGAGGCGATCCGCTTCCTGCCCGGCTCGTTCGACGACGACAACGCCTTCGACCTGCTGGCCTCGACGCTGACCGAGCTCGACGCAAGTCACGGCACCCAGGGCAACGCGGCGTTCTACCTGTCCATCCCACCAGCGGCCTTCCCGACCGTGCTGGCCCAGATGCAGCGCACCAAGATGTCCGACAACTCCGCCTCCGGTGGCTGGCGCCGGGTCGTGGTGGAGAAGCCGTTCGGTGAGGACCTCGCGTCGGCCAAGGCGCTCAACACCCTTGTCGACGACGTCTTCACCGCCCAGGACGTCTTCCGGATCGACCACTACCTGGGCAAGGAGACCGTCCAGAACCTGCTGGCCCTGCGGTTCGCCAACGAGCTGTTCGAGCCGATCTGGAACCGCCAGCACATCGACTCGGTGCAGATCACGATGGCGGAGGACGTCGGGATCGGCGGTCGGGCCGCGTTCTACGAGGAGACCGGCGCGGCCCGCGACGTCCTGCAGAACCACCTGCTGCAGCTGCTCGCGCTGACCGCGATGGAGGAGCCGGGCAGCTTCGACGCCGAGAGCCTGCGCACCGAGAAGCGCAAGGTGCTCAGCGCCGTGATGCCGCCCGACGACCTGGCCCGCTACGCCATCCGGGGCCAGTACGAGCAGGGCTGGCTGGCCGGCGAGCGGGTCAAGGGCTACCGGGCCGAGGACGGCGTGGATGCGGCGAGCCGCACCGAGACGTACGCCGCGGTGCGCTTGGAGGTCCAGAGCCGGCGCTGGGCGGGCGTGCCGTTCTACCTGCGTACCGGCAAGCGGCTGCCCCGCCGGGTCACCGAGATCGCGGTGCTGTTCCAGAAGGCCCCGGTGCTGCCGTTCATGCAGACCGACACCGAGGAGCTGGGCAGCAACCAGCTCGTCGTCCGGGTGCAGCCCGATGAGGGCATGACCTTGCGGTTCGGCTCCAAGGTGCCCGGCACGCAGATGGAGGTCCGCGACGTCGCGATGGACTTCCTTTACGGCGAGGCCTTCACCGAGTCGAGCCCTGAGGCGTACGAGCGGCTGCTGCTCGACGTGCTGCTCGGTGACGCCTCGCTGTTCCCGCGCAACGAGGAGGTCGAGCAGAGCTGGCGGGTCGTCGACCCGATCGAGCAGCACTGGGCCGAGCAGGCCAAGGACGGCCCGCACCTGTACCGGGCCGGCTCGTGGGGGCCGCGGGCGGCCGACGAGATGCTCGCCGGCGACGGGCGCGCCTGGCGGCGACCATGACCACCAGCAGAACGGGGCCGTCATGACCACACTCTGGGACACCACCGGAACCGCCGTTGTCAAGGCGCTCGCGGCCGAACGGCGCTTGGCCGGCGCCGTGTCCTCCGGCCTGGCGCTGACGCTGGTCGTCGTCGTGGACGAGAAACGGGTCGCCGAGGCCGAGGTGGCAGCCACCCGGGCCGCCGCGCAGCACCCCTGCCGGCTGCTCGTGGTGGTCCGCCGCCGGCCGGACGCACCGGAGGCCCGGCTGGACGCCGAGATCTTGATCGGCGGCCGGCTCGGTCCAGGCGAGGCTGTCGTCATGCGGATGTACGGCCGGCTCGCGCTGCACGCCGAGTCCGTGATCCTGCCACTGCTCGCACCGGACGCCCCGGTGGTGACCTGGTGGAACGGCGAGCCGCCGCACCTGATCGCGCACGACCCGCTCGGGGTGTTCGCCGACCGACGGGTCACCGACAGCTCCCTCGGCAGCGACTCACTGCTGGCCCTGCGTCAGCGGGCGGCGGACTACTCCCCCGGCGACACCGACCTGACGTGGACCCGGACCACGCAGTGGCGGGCACTGTGCGCCTCGGCATTCGACGCCGCCGAGGACCCGCCGACTGCCGCCCGGGTGGCCGGTCAGCCCGGCAACGTATCGCGTGAGCTGATCGCCGGTTGGCTGCAGAGCCGGCTCGGCCTGGCCGTCACCATCGAGGACTCCGCAGGGCCGGGCATCACCGAGGTGGAGATCTCGCTCGCCGACACTTCGATGCGGCTGGTCCGCGGGGACGGTCAGACCGCCGTGCTCTCCCACACCGGCCAGCCGGACCGCACCCTGCCGCTGCCCCGGCGCGAGCTCGGTGACCTGCTCGCCGAGGAGCTGCAGCGCCTCGACGCCGATGAGACCTACGCCGACGCGCTCGCCTCGGTCACCGGCACCCACGACCTGTCCGCCCGCTCGCAGCTGCGCAGGCACATCTGGGTCGACCCTGCCCAACACCTCTCGGAGAGCATCCTGGTCGAGGGCGTGGTCAAGGCGGACGAGCGCTCGTGACCCGGCCGGAGCCGACCGTCGTGGTGCTGCCCGACCCGGGAGTGCTCGCGGCCTCGGTGGCCGCCCGGCTGGTCACCGCGCTGGTCGATGCCCAGTCACTGCGCGGGGTCGCCTCGGTCGTGCTGACCGGCGGGACGATGGGCATGGCGGCGCTGCGCGCGGTCCGCGACTCGCCGGCCCGGCCGGCGGTGGACTGGCGGCGGGTCGACGTGTGGTGGGGAGACGAGCGCTGGGTCGCTGCCGACTCACCGGAGCGCAACGACCGGCAGGCCCGCGAGGCGCTGCTCGACGCGCTCGACCTGGATCCGGCCCTGGTGCACCCGCTCCCGTCGCCGGGCGCCTTGGACGGCGACGACGTCGAGGCCGCCGCCGCGCGCTACGCCGACCAGCTGGCCGCGGCCGCTCCGGCCGGCTCCGACGTGCCGACCTTCGACGTGCTGCTGCTCGGGATGGGCCCCGAGGGACATACCGCCTCGATCTTCCCGGAGTCCGCTGCGGCGTACGACGAACGCACCGTGGTCGCCGTCCACGGGTGCCCCAAGCCGCCGCAGACCCGGATCAGCCTGGGCTTTGCAGCGCTCACCGCGGCCCGCGAGGTGTGGCTGGTCGTCGCCGGGGCCGAGAAGGCCCCGATGGTGGCACTGGCCTTGTCCGGCGCGGGCCGCGTCCAGGTGCCGGCGGCCGGGGCGCTCGGCCACGTGCAGACACTGTGGCTGCTCGACGAGGCAGCCGCCGGGCAGCTGCCGCGCGGCCTGCGACGCCGCTGACCTGCCAGGCCCTCTCGGGACGGTCCGACCCGACCTTTGACCGGCCACGGATCGTCCTCGGTGCCTGTCGTCGGTTCCCCCGTGCTGTCGACGACAGGCCCGGGAACCGCGCTAGCGCTCGAACGATGCGGTACGGGCAAGGTCGACGAACCCGAGCCGTCGGTACAGCTCGGCCGGCCGCTCATCGGCATCGGCAACCAGGAAGACGACGCGGCCCCCGGCTCGGCGCACGGCCTCGCGGACGAGCGTGCTCGCGTGCCCCTGCCGGCGGGCTGCCGGGTCGGTCATGACCTCCTCGACCTGCGCGATGCCCTCGCGGACGTACAGGTCGGCGTGCGCGACGACCCGGCCCCCGACCCGGATGCCCAGGAAGGTGGCGTCGACTGCCGCGGCGAGGGTGCGGGCGCGCCCGCCGAGCTGCCCGCACACCTGCGCCGGCCAGTCCGGCTGTTCCGCACGCCAGCCCGCCGTCGCCACGGCGATCCGCTCGTCGAGGTCGAGCTCGACGACCCCGATCTGCGCCGCAGGCAACGGACCCCGGTAGACCATCACCACCTCGTCCGCGCGGCTGTAGCCGCGCGCCAGCAGCCCTGCGGTCAGCGCATCGGCCAGCGCGATGTCCGAGACAGCCAACCCGCGGTGTGCAAGGCCGGCCCCGCCGAGCACCCGGTCGGCCTCATCGGCCGCGGTTGCAGCATCGACGGGGCCCGCCAGCAGCAGCCGGTGATGGTCATGCGCCGCCGGGTAGCTGCAGTGCAGCAGCGCGACACCGCCGGCTACCGGCAGCACACGCTCGGAGCGCGCCTCGGCGACCTCGCGTAGCCAGCGCAGCACCTGCGCGGGCCCGGCCTCGGCTACTTGCCGCGCAGCTTGGCGAGCGCCTCAGCCAGGATCGCCTCGCCGTCCTCGGCGTTGCGCCGCTCCCGGACGTACGCCAGGTGCGTCTTGTACGGCTCGGTCTTGTGCGGAGCCGGCGGGTTGTCACCGTCCTGGCCGGCCGGGTAGCCACAGCGCGGGCAGTCCCACGTCTCGGGGATGGCCGCCTCGTCGGCGAACGACGGCCGGGTCTCGTGCTTGTTGACGCAGTAGAAGACAATCCGCTTGCGCGGTGCTGCCTCCCCGCGCTCAGCCTCGCCCATCGGTCCGGCGCCGACTCGGCTGCCACGGATCGCGTTGCCGCCTGCCACGGTGCTCCTTGCCTCAGATGTTGCTCGCGTTGCGCCGAGTTCCGGGCTGGAAATGGCGCGTCGCCGTGACGCAGTGTAGGCCCCGGCGGAGCCGTTCAGGTCTGCTTCAGCAGCAACCCGAGGGCAACGATGCAGACCGCCCAGACGACACCACAGATGATTGTGAGCCGGTCAAGGTTCTTCTCGACGACCGCGCTGCCCCCGAGCGAGGACGACACGCCGCCGCCGAACAACGTCGACAGGCCGCCGCCCTTACCTCGGTGCAGCAGGACGAGCACCACGAGCAGCAGGCTGGAGATGATGAGTAGGACGTCGAGCAGCAGGACCACGAGGCTCCGTTCGGGAGGGACGGCCTAGGACAGCCGGACGCGGGCATCAAGCAGTGCGTACGTGATGTCGACGAGGATGTTGGCGACGACGATGAACAGCGCGGCGACCAGCACGGTACCGAGCACGACCGGCAGGTCGCTCTGAGCGACCGCGTTCAGCGCGCTCTGCCCGATCCCCTGCAGGCCGAAGAGCTTCTCCGTGACCACGGTACCGCCGAGCAGCGTCCCGACATCGATGCCGAGCAGCGTCACGATCGGCGTCAGCGCGCTACGCAGCCCG
>JAYVYM010000099.1:0-8450 GCA_043784245.1 Frankiales bacterium | reverse complement strand
TGACGTAGCGCGCGCGCTCGTGGGCTGTCTCGTCGGCGCTGACCGGCACCGCCAGCCGGCCGCGCACCTCGTCGAGGGCGCCGAACCCCTTGCGCGCGGCCCACTCCGCCAACCCGTCGAGCAGGACCGTGGCGTGCTCGGGGCCGTGCCGCAGCAGCGCTGACGCGCTCATCACTACGTCGGCGCCGGCCAGCAGGTAGGCCGCCACGTCCGTCGCGCTCTCCACCCCGGTCGTCGCCGCCAGGGAGGCGGACACCCGGCCGTACAGCAGGGAGATCCAGGTCCGTGGGAGCCGGGCGTCGACCGGGCTCGACAGGCCGACCGACGGCACCGCGGTGAGGGTCTCGGTGTTGATGTCGGGCTGCAGGAAGCGGTTGAACAGCACCAGGCCGTCTGCGCCGCCCTCGTCCAGTCGCACGGCCATTTCGCCGGTGGAGCTGAAGAACGGGCTGAGCTTGACAGCCACGGGGATGCTCACCACGTCCTTGACCCGGGCCAGCACGTCGACGTGGCGCTGCTCCACCTCTCGGCCGGGGATGTGCCGGTCGCCGGGCAGGTAGTAGATGTTGAGCTCGAGCGCGGCCGCGCCGGCACCCTGCATGGCCACCGCGTAGTCCGCCCAGCCCCCAGGAGTGACGCCGTTGAGGCTGGCGATCACCGGGATGTCGACCGCTGCGACGGAGCGTTCCAGCAGGCTCAGGTAGCGGCGCGGGCCTGGCTCCTGCTCGGCTTCGGACGGGAAGTACGACAGCGACTCGGCGAAGCTCTCCGTGCCGGCGTCGACCAGCCGGGCGTTCTGTTCGGCCTCCCGGCGGACCTGCTCCTCGAACAGGGAGTAGAGCACGACCGCGCCGAGGCCGGCGTCGGCCAGCCGGCGCACCCCGTCGACGGTCTGCGACAGCGGAGAGGCCGAGGCCACCAACGGATTGCGTAGGGTCAGGCCCAAGTAGTGGGTGGTCAGGTCCATCAGCGGTCCTTGCGGGCGTCGGGCGTGAACCGGTGCGCCCCGCGGGTGGCCATCTCCTCGTAGACCTCCCAGCGCTGGTCGACAGCCAGCTGGGCCAGGCCGTGCAGGCGCTCGGCCTCGGCCGGGTCGGAGTTGGCCAGCGCGCGGTAGCGCAGCTCGCGGTTGGTGTAGTCGGCCAGCGGCAGCCTCGGGCGCGGTGAGTCGAGCAGAAACGGGTTGCCGCCAGCGGCGCGCAGCACCGGGTTGTAGCGGATCAGCGGCCAGTAGCCGCTGTCCACCGCCCGGGACTGCTGGTCCAGGCCGAGCTTCATCTCAATCCCGTGGGCGATGCAGTGGCTGTAGGCCAGCACCAACGACGGCCCGTCGTACGCCTCTGCCTCGCGAAACGCCGACAGGGTCTGCTGCGGGTCTGACCCCATGGCTACCCGGGCGACGTAGACGTTGCCGTAGGCGATGGCCTGCAGGGCGATGTCCTTCTTGCCGGTGGTCTTGCCTGCGGCGGCGAACTTGGCCACCGCGCCCAGCGGTGTCGACTTCGACATCTGCCCGCCGGTGTTGGAGTAGACCTCGGTGTCGAGGACGAGAACGTTCACGTTGCATCCGGTGGCCAGTACGTGGTCCAGCCCGCCGGAGCCGATGTCGTAGGCCCAGCCGTCCCCGCCGACGATCCACACGCTGCGCCGGACCAGGTGCTCGACCACGCTGAGCAGGTCGGTCACCACCGGCCCGTCCAGCCCGTCGAGGCGCCGCATGAGCTCGGCGACCCGCCCGCGCTGCTCGCGTAGCTCGGACTCGCGCAGCTGCGGCGCGGAAAGGATGGCGTCGACCAGGTCGGTGCCGGCCGCTTCGCGTAGCTCAGTCAGCCGCCGCCGGGCCAGGGCGGTCTGCCCGTCGGCGGCCAGCCGCAGGCCGAGGCCGAACTCGGCGTTGTCCTCGAACAGCGAGTTCGACCAGGCCGGTCCGCGCCCCTCCGCATCGCTTGTCCACGGAGTGGTGGGCAGGTTCCCGCCATAGATGGAGGAGCAGCCGGTGGCGTTGGCCACCGTCAGCCGGTCGCCGAACAGCTGGGACAACAGCTTGACGTACGGTGTCTCGCCGCAGCCGGCGCAGGCGCCGGAGAACTCGAACAGCGGCTCCAGGAACTGAGTCCCCCGTACGGTGCCGAAGTCCACCCGGGTCCGGTCGGTGGCCGGCAGCGACTCGAAAAAGGCGATGTTTTCGCGCTCGCCGACGATCCTCGGCGCGCCTGGGTCGAGGTTGATCGCCTTGCGGTCACCCGGGGTGACGATCGGGCAGGCGTCGACGCACAGCCCGCACCCGGTGCAGTCCTCGACGTAGACCTGCAGCGTGTAGCGGCGGTCGGGCAGCCCCGGGGCGACCAGTGGCGCCGAGGCGAAGGCGGCGGGTGCGCCGGCCAGCTGAGCCGGCTCGTAATAGCGGGAGCGGATGACGCTGTGTGGACAGACGAAGCTGCAGTTGCCGCATTGAATGCACGAGTCCGGGTCCCAGACCGCAACCAGCTCGGAGACGTTGCGCTTCTCGTACTGCGTCGTGCCGCTGGGGTAGCTGCCGTCTACCGGCAGCGCACTGACCGGCAACAGGTCGCCGCGGCCGGCCATCATCTCGGCGGTGACTGTGCGGACGAACTCCGGTGCGTGCGCCGGCACCGGCGGCGGCAGCTCGACCACCGAGGTCGCCTGTTCGGGCACCTTGATCTGGTGCAGCCCGGCCAGCGTGGCGTCGACCGCTGCATGGTTGCGCTCGACCACCTCCGCACCGCGCCGGCGGTAGGACTTCTCGATCGCCGCCTTGATCTTGACGATTGCCTCGTCGCGGGGCAGCACGCCGGAGATGGCAAAGAAGCAGGTCTGCAGGACGACGTTGATCCGGCCGGTCATGCCGGCGTCGCGGGCGATCTGACTGGCGTCGATCGCGTACAGGCCGATCTGCTTGGAGATGATCTGCTCCTGCACCGGGCGCGGCAGCGCATCCCAGACCTGTTCGGGCGTCTGTCGGCAGTTCAACAGCAGGGTGGCGCCGTGCGCGGCGCGTTCAAGCACGTTCACTTGGCGGAGCAGGGAGAACTGGTGACAGCCGATGAAGCTGGCGTGCTGAACCAGGTAGGGCGCCTGGATTGCTCGGGGGCCGAAGCGCAGGTGCGACACGGTCTGCGAGCCGGCCTTCTTAGAGTCATAGACGAAATACCCTTGGGCGTGGAGGTTCTCCTCTGCGCCCAGGATCTTGATGGTGTTCTTGTTGGCTCCGACTGTGCCGTCCGCACCGAGGCCGTAGAAGATGGCCCGTACCGAGTCCGGCGGCTCGATGTCCATGGCCGCGTCGTAGGACAGGCTGGTCCCGGAAACGTCGTCGTTGATGCCGATCGTGAACCGCCTGCGCGGCCGCTCGAGGGCCAGCTCGTCGAACACCCCGGCCACCATGCCCGGGGTGAACTCCTTCGACGACAGCCCGTAGCGTCCACCGGAGGTCCGCGGCAGCTCCCGCTCGCCGTCCTGGTAGGCCTCGGTGAGGGCGGTAACCACGTCCAGGAACAGCGGCTCGCCGATCGAGCCGGGCTCCTTGGTCCGGTCCAAAACCGCGATCCGGCGCACGCTGGTGGGCAGCGCGTCGAGCAACGCGCGGGTCGGGAAAGGCCGGTACAGGCGGACCTGCGCGACCCCGACCCGCTCGTCGCGGGCGGTCAGCGCGGCCACGGTCTCCCGGACCGTCTCCCCGCCGGAGCCCATGATCACCATGACCCGGTCGGCCTCGGGATGGCCGTGGTAGTCGACCAGCCGCATCGCCCGGCCGGTCCGCTCGCCGAGGAGGTCCATCGCGTCCTGCACAGCCGCGGGCACCCGAGCATAGAAGGGGTTCACCGTCTCGCGGGCCTGGAAATAGACATCGGGGTTCTGCGACGTACCCCGGATGAATGGCCGTTCCGGGGACATCCCGCGGGCGCGGTGCGCCCGCACCAGCGACTCGGGAACCAGTGCGCGCAGGTCGTCGTCGTCGAGCATGTCGATCGTGTTGAGCTCGTGCGACGTGCGGAATCCGTCGAAGAAATGCACAAACGGCACCCGGGTCGACATCGTCGCCGCCTGCGCCACCAGCGACAGGTCGTGGCACTCCTGGACCGACGCGGCTGCCAGCATCGCGAAGCCGGTCTGGCGCACCGCCATCACATCGGAGTGGTCGCCGAAGATGGACAGTCCTTGGGTGGCCAGCGACCGGGCGGCTACGTGCATGACGGCCGAGGTCAGCTCGCCGGCGATCTTGTACATGTTCGGGATCATGAGCAGCAGGCCCTGCGACGCGGTGAACGTCGTGGACAACGAGCCGCCCTGCAGCGCGCCGTGCAGCGCCCCTGCCGCCCCGGCCTCGCTCTGCATCTCCACCACCTTGGGTACCGTGCCCCACACGTTGGTCCGGTGCCGGCTCGACCACTCGTCGGCGAGCTCGGCCATCGGCGAGGACGGCGTGATGGGGTAGATGCAGCAGACCTCGTTGAGGCGGTATGCCACCGACGCGGCGGCCTCGTTCCCGTCGATCGTGGCCCGGGTCATGGCAGGTCCGTGACCATCTCGATGGCGTGCACCGGGCACTGCTCGTAGCAGGCCCCGCAGCCGGTGCATCTTGCGTCGTCGATGCGATAGCGGTGCCCTTCCCCCAACTTGATCACCGCGTCCTCCGGGCAGGCCCCGAGGCAGCCGTCGCACTCGCAGCAGTTGCCGCACGACAGGCATCGACGCGCCTCGAACGTGGCCTCCGCCTCGGACAGCCCGCCGGCGATCTCCCTGAAGCCCGTGACCCGCTCCTGGACCGTGAGCTGCGGCTGCTGCCGGCGGGGGTCATCACCAAAAAACCACAGGTTGAGCATGTCGAAGCTGACCGGGGCGTGCTTGGTCCCGGTGGGCGCCGGTGAGCCGCGCAGCCAGGTGTCGATGTTGCGGGCCGCCTTCTTGCCGTGCCCCACACCGACCGTCACCGTACGCTCGCTGGGCACCATGTCCCCGCCGGCGAACACGCCGGCGCACCCGGTCATCATCGACGGCGACACGACCACCGTGCCGTCGGGGGCGAACTCCACCCCGGACACCGGCCGCAGGAAGGCCGTGTCGGACTCCTGCCCCAAGGCCAGGATCACCGTGTCCGCAGCCAGCCTCTCGAAGCGGCCGGTCGGCTGGGGAAAGCCCGCCTCGTCGAGCTCCATCTGCTCCACCTGAAGCTCCGGCCCCTCGAAGGCGGTGATGGTGCGCAGCCAGTTGATCCGGATGCCCTCGCGCTCAGCGTCCTGGGCCTCCTCGGTGTGGGCCGGCATCTGCTCACGGGTGCGCCGGTAGACGATGAGCGTCTCGTCGGCGCCGAGCCGCCGGGCCACCCGGGCCGCGTCCATCGCGGTGTTGCCGCCGCCGTAGACCGCCACCTTGCGCCCGATCACCGGCCGCTCGCCGGAGGCGACGCTGCGCAGAAACGACACCGCGTCCACGACCGGGCCGGCGTCGCGGGCCGGGATGTCGACCCGCTTGGAGAGGTGGGCGCCGACCGCGACGAACACCGCGTCGAAGGATCCCTCCGCACGCTCGGCGGCCAGGTCCTCGACCAGGTGGCCGCTGGTCATGCGTACCCCGAGGGCGGCGATCCGGTCCACCTCACCGGCCAGTACGTCGCGTGGCATCCGATAGGACGGGATGCCATAGCGCATCATCCCGCCCGGCTCGGCGCCAGAGTCGCGGATCTCCACCTCGTGGCCGAGCCGAGCCAGGTGGTAGGCGGCCGACAGCCCACTCGGGCCGGACCCGACGATGAGCACCCGCTTGCCGGTCCGAGTTGCCGGCGGGTCGAACCGCCAGCCGCGCTCCAGCGCGAGGTCGCCGAGGAAGCGCTCGATCGAGTGGATCGACACGGCGCTGTCGAGCTGCGCGCGGTTGCAGACGGTCTCACACGGGTGGTAGCAGACCCGGCCGTGGATCGCCGCCATCGGGTTATCGGCGGTCAACGACCGCCAGGCCTGCTCGTGTTTGCCGTCGGTGGCCAGGCCTAGCCAAGCCTGGATGTTTTCCCCGGCCGGGCAACCGGAGTTGCAGGGCGGGAGCAGGTCGACGTAGGCCGCGTGGCTGGACCGAACCGGTCCAGACCGGGAATGCCCATGCAGCAGGTCGGGCAGCGTCGTGACGTCACGCAACGGGTCGGTCATGCTGCATCCTCCAGCCCTGGGAGGCCCGGGCGGGAGATCCCGTCACGACCACCAATCGACACTCCTGTCCGCAGGTGTCCCGTGTCAACGGTGTGCGGGCTGAGGCCATCCTGATCTGGCGGACCGCCGGAGCCCACTGGGCCGTCTCGATCGGGAGAAAGGCTGCCACGGGGTGACCACCGGGCCCTACACACGCCGCTGACCCCGGCCCTGGAGCACCGGCAGCGGGAGTTCCATGGCCCGGGTGGCCTCCTCCAGCAGGTGCACGATCGACCGGTACTGCTGGCCCGTGGCCCGGGTCAGCCCGAACTCGCAGGTGCGGTTACTGGATATGTACGCGTCGTGCCGCTGCCCAGCGAGCTCCGCGGCCTCGTGCTTCATCGCCGACGCGGTCAGCTCGGGGTGCAGCCAGCCGCGGTCCCCGGCGAAGCCACAGCAGCCGGCCTCGACGGGGCTGACGACCTGCTTGGCGACCGCGCCGGCGAGGGCCTCCAGCGTCGCGACCGTGCCGAGATGGTGGACCGAGCAGCCGGCATGTACGGCGACCGAGCCGAGCTGACTATCCACCACGAGCCGGGGCAGCAGCACGACGCTGAGGAAGTCGAGGCTGTCGAGCACGGTGATGTCTGCCAGCCGCTTGCGGTCCTCCTGTGAGAGCCACTCGCCGAGCCCCTTGAGCCCTTGAGTGCAGGAGCTCGCGTCCATCACGACCGGCAGCCGGCCCCCCTCAGACCAGCGCCACATCGCTGAGACCGTGCGACGGGCCATGAGGGCTGCGCCATCGACGTACCCCTTGGAGCGCCATATGGTCCCGCAGCAGTGACCGGCGACGTCGGGCGGGATGAACAATGGTTCGCTGGCCCGGTGAGAGAGGGCAACCATGGCCGCGGGCAGCGAGAGCCCGTTATCAGCTTTGCCAGGGCCAAAAATGCGGGTGACGCACGAGGGCAGGTAGACCGCCTTCGCGCCGACCGCCGTCGTGTGGGGGAGCGGCTTGGCTGCCGGCGGCATGTCGGGGTCCCAGGTCGGGACGAGGTCGGCGTTCAGGGCGGTCCGAAGCAGGTCGGTGATGCCCACGAGCACCCGGTTGCCGACCGTGCGGGACGTCAGCTGGGCTACCCGTACGGCGCTGCGGGCGGCACGTTCGACGCCGGCGTAGTGCTCGGCGACGGATCGCGCGACCCGCTCCTCCCGCGGTGAGTGGGTCTGGTGCCGGAAACCCTTCACGAGCTCGCCGGTGTTGATTCCGACCGGGCAGGCAAGCTGGCACATCCCGTCGCCCGCGCAGGTGTCGATGCCCATGTACGCATAGTCCTGCCGGATCGCGTCGAGCAGCGGCGTCGGCCCGGCCCCGTCCGCAAGCACGTGCTGGCGTGCCATCTCCCGCCGCAGGACGATCCGCTGACGTGGCGTCGTGGTCAGCTCGCGGCTCGGGCAGACAGGCTCGCAGTAGCCGCACTCGATACAGCGGTCGGCTTCGGCCTCGATCGTCGGGGTCGTCTTGAGATGGTGCAGGTGCGCCTGCGGGTCGTCGTTGATGATCGTGCCCGGGTTGAGGATGCCGTCCGGGTCGCACAGCGCCTTGAGCCGCCGCATCACTGACATCGCGAGGGTGCCCCACTCCCGCTCCACGAAGGGCGCGATGTTGCGGCCGGTGCCGTGTTCGCCTTTCAGGGCGCCGTCGTAGCGGTCGACGACAAGGTCGGCGAGGTCGTTCATGAAGCGGGCATAACGGTCGACTTCGGTCGGCTCGTTGAGGTTTGGGGTCAGTAGGAAGTGCAGGTTGCCGTCCTTGGCGTGGCCGAAGATGACGCCCTCGTCGTAGCCGTGGACGGCGAACAGCGCGGTCAGGTCGACGACCGCGTCGGCGAGCCGTTCGACCGGGAAGGTGACGTCCTCGAGCAGCACGGACGTGCCGCTCGGTCGCGCGGCTCCAACGGAGGGGAAGAGCCCGCTGCGCACCGACCAGTAGCGCTGCTGCTGCGGCCGGTCCCTGGTGAACATGCCGGGGACCACGAGGTTGAACGTGTCGAGCAACTTCTCGGCAGCTTCTTCGGCGGCCGGCAGCGCTTCGGGGTCGTCGGTGGCGAAGTCCACCAGCAGGGCGGCAGCGCCAAGGGGCAGGCCCGGTAGGTAGTCGGGTACGCCGGGTTGCGTCTCCACCGCCCGCAATGACGGTCGGTCGAGCAGCTCGACAGCGGTGGCTCCCGCTTCCCGGAGCGGGACGATCGCGGCCCCGGCGTCGTGCAGGCTGGCAAAGACCAGCAGCCCGGTCGTCTTGTACGGCAG
>JAYVYM010000098.1:0-3247 GCA_043784245.1 Frankiales bacterium | reverse complement strand
GTGACGAGCCTAGAGACCTCGGTGGCCAAGCCGGTCTGCTCGGCGAGCCTGGCCGCCGCGACCGGCAGCCACGGCCACTCGGTCGCCCAGTGCGCCGCGTCGAGCACCGCAAGGCCTTCGGGCCGCTCCGACGCCGGATGGTGGCGCAGGTCGGCCGTCAGGTACGCCTGGGCGCCGGCTTGTGCGGCGACGCGGAGCAGCGAGTCCCCGGCGCCGCCGCAGACAGCCAGCCGGCGGACCACGGCGCCGGGGTCGCCGGCTGCCCGGACGCCACCGGCCGTCTCGGGCAGCACCTCGGACGCCCTGTCGACGAGCGCGCCCAACGTCAGCGGCACCGCCAGGTCGCCGACCCGGCCCAGGCCGGTGCCTCCGGGCATGGCGGCGTGCTCGTGCAGGTCGTACGCCACCTGCTCGTACGGGTGCGTGGCGCGCATCGCCGCGAGCACCTGCTGTCGACGGCTCCGCTCGAGCACCACCTCGATCCGGACCTCCTCGACGGTCTCTGGACGGCCGACCTCGCCGATCGCGGGCCGCGCCCCGGGCAGCGCGCGGAACGTCCCGGTCCCCGTCGAGGACCAGCTCACCCGGTCGTACGCCCCGACCTCGCCCGCGCCCGCGTCGAACAGGGCCTGCCTGAGACGGTCGGCGTCGTCGGTGGGCACGGTGACCGCCAGCGTGTCGAGCGGTGGGCCGGCGCCGGGCTCCAGCGGTGCGGTGTCCTGGAGGTCGAACAGCGCGGCCAGCGCATCGGACACCCCCGGGTCGGCCCGGTCGGCGTTGGTGTGCGCGACGTGCAGCGCGCAGCCACCGCGGATCAGCGTGTGTACGACGCGCCCCTTCGCCGACGTCGCGGCGACGGTGCTGGTGCCCCGCAGGTACAGCGGGTGGTGCGTGACCAGCAGGTCGGCGCCGGTGGCGAGCGCCTGCGCAGCCACCTGCTCCACCGGGTCGACGGCGAACAGCACCCGGCGTACGTCGCGGGCCGGGTCGCCGCAGACCAGGCCGACGGCATCCCACGACTCCGCGAGCGACGGCGGGTAGGCCGTCTCGAGGTGGGCGACGACCTCTGCGAGCAGCACGTCGAGAGGCTAGGCCAGCGCGCCGCTACTCCTGGCACCGCGACGGTTGTCTGCCCGGCAGAGACCGCCGTCATGAACCGGGCACATCGGGCTGACCCGTTCAGCGGATGGACTCCCCCGGGACCGCCGCCTACCGTCGGCGCATACCGCGGCTCGTCACGGGCGAGGGAAGCAGGTCCGACGTGCTCATGAGCAGACGACAGCAGTTGCGACGACGCGTAGCCGTGCGCAGCGTTTATCCGCCTGCGCCGACCGGCGCCCTCGGCGGTCGGAGATGATCAGCTGGCAGCGCCGGGTCTGGTGGCTCGACCTGGCAGATCTGCAGGACCTGCGAACGACCGGCGCCGCCGGCCGTCGGGGACGTCCAGCCGAACGGCGGCGAAGGGCCGATCGGCGGGCCCGGGACTGTCCGGCCGGCTGTGACCGCCGTACGGCCGGGCGTCGACTCCAGGACGCAGCCCGGTAGCCACCGGTGCCCCTGGTGCGAGGCGGCCAACGTGGGCGCGGAGGGGATCGAACCCCCGACCACCCGCTTGTAAGGCGGGCGCTCTACCGCTGAGCTACGCGCCCCTGTCGCACCGCGAGGCTAGTCGGCGCCGGGTCCAGAACGACAGGCTGTAGGGCTGCTGCCAGGCTGTGGGCATGGCCTCCGGCGCGCACTCCTACGGCAGCCACGACGACCCCCCGGGTGCGGCGCGCGATGCCCCAGCCCACGAGCCCCGTGGCGACCACCCGGGCGAAGCTCACGCCGGGGGCACAGACCGCGGGCACACCGAGCACATCGAGCCCGCCGGCGACGACCACCACGCGCACGCCGCCCACGCCGAGCACGCGCACGCCACCGGTCCGGTCGCGAAGATCAAGGAAATGTTCGCACCGCACAGCCACGACGCGGGCGACAGCGTCGACGCCGAGCTCGAGGCCAGCGGCAAGGGCCTGCGGGCACTCGCGATCAGCTTCGTCGCCCTGCTGATCACCACGCTGCTGCAGGCGGCGGTGGTCATCGTGTCCGGGTCGGTGGCGCTGCTCGGCGACACCCTGCACAACGCGGCTGACGCATTGACGGCCGTACCGCTCGGCATCGCGTTCACCCTGGGAAGGCGCGCGGCGACCCGCCGCTACACCTACGGGTACGGCCGGGCCGAGGACCTCGCGGGCCTCGTGGTCGTCGCGCTGATCACCCTGTCGTCCGTCGTGGCCGGCTACACGGCCCTACGACGCCTGCTGGACCCGGCCGACGTGCACCGGCTCGGCCTGGTCGCGGCCGCCGGGTTCGTCGGGTTCGTCGGCAACGAGCTGGTCGCGCAGTACCGCATCAAGGTGGGCCGGGAGATCGGCTCGGCGGCGCTGGTGGCCGACGGGCTGCATGCCCGCACCGACGGCCTGACGAGCCTGGCGGTCGTCGTCGGCGCGGCCGGGGTCGCGCTGGGGTTCAGGCTCGCCGACCCGGTGATCGGCCTGGTCATCACCGTGGCGATCCTGGGCGTGCTCCGGCAGGCGGCCCGCACGGTGTTCGCCCGGCTGATGGACGCCATCGACCCCGACGTCATGGACAGCGTCGAGCGCAGCCTGGCCGCCACGCCGGGGGTGCTGGAGGTCGGCGACGTGAAGGTGCGCTGGATCGGCCACGCGCTGCGCGCCGAGTGCGAGGTGCTGGTCGACGACGGGCTCTCGGTCGTTCAGGGCCACCAGATCGCGCACGACGCCGAGGCCCGGCTGCTGCGCGACGTCCGGCGGCTGACCACCTCAATCGTGCATGCCGGCCCGGCGACGGCTCAGAGCCCGGCGAGCACCTCGCGGTAGACGTCCTGGTCGCGCGCGTCCGGGATCGCATTGACGACCGTGTACCGCACCGTGCCAGCCTTGTCGATGATGAAGGTGCCGCGCAGCGCCAGACCGATGTCCTCCTGCAGTACGCCGTACGCCCGCGCCACCTCGCCGTGCGGCCAGAAATCCGACAGCAGCGGAAAGCTGTAGCCCTGCTCGTCGGCCCACTTCTTGTGCACCGGCGGGCTGTCCACCGACACCGCGAGCGTCACGACATCGTCGCCACTGAAGTCCTCGATGCTGTCGCGGATGGCGCACATCTCGGACTGACAGACCCCGGTGAAGGCCAGCGGATAGAAGACCAGGACGACGTTCTTGCTGCCCCGGAACGACGACAGCCG